>NZ_DVEA01000041.1:0-2453 GCF_015295965.1 Thermoleptolyngbya sp. M55_K2018_002 | reverse complement strand
CGTGAACTCACCCTCTGCGATCGCCCCTACCGATACTGTCCAGCTTGCGCCCAGCTATCGATTGCCCATCGGACTGCTGCTGCTGGCGCTGCCGCTGGTGTGGCTCCTGCTGGTGCAAACCGCAACGCTGCGGCTCCACTTCACTGACATAGCCCTCGACATTTTTCGCGGCGAAACGCGCATCCGCCGTTTTCCCTATCAGGACTGGCAAAACTGGGCGATTTTCTGGTCGCCCGTGCCCATTCTCTTCTATTTCAAAGAGGTGAACAGCATCCACTTTTTGCCGATTCTGTTTGACCCCAAAGCGCTACAAGCCTGCCTGGAGCAGCGTTGTCCGACCGTTTCCGAGTAATTTGCCTCATGAACCCAGACGAATCCAACGCAGATTTTTTTGACTCGGACGAGGAGAAGTCTTCTCAGTCCCCCGGAGTGAATTTCACGACACCCGCCAGCGAAATGCCAGACGGGGCCGTTGCGCCGCTCAGCCTCTCGTCGCCAGCGACCCCGCCGCCCAGGGTTGACGAGAGCAGCGTCGGGGCGATCGCCAGTTCGGATGCGGCGGCTAATTCGGATTTCTCCTCGGAACCTGGGGCTGAATCGACCCTGCCCGCAGCGGATGAGAACGGGTCGAGCAACTGGATCGATGATTTGCCCTCCGATGCGGAACCGATGGCAGAAGCCGTCGCGCCTCTGGAGGCTCCGCGCTCGACTGCACCCGCCGAGTTCTCCGCCGATTGCTCGAAGGATGCTGACGACGACTCTCCAGCGGCGATCGCCGCACGGGTTGCCGACCTCAGAGCGCAGGAGCAAGACCTGAAGCGGGCGATCGCCCAACTCCAGGCCGATTTTGCGGCCACCGAGCGAATGCTGGGTCGCCTGGCCCGCGAAAGTCTGGGCGAGTTGGAACAGCGAAAACAGGCGCTGCAAGTTTCTGTGGAACAGTTGGAGCGTCGCCAAGAGCGCATTCGCGCCGAAATGCGGAGTACCTTTGCGGGCAGTTCGCAAGATATCGCCATCCGCATCCAGGGCTTCAAGGATTACCTGGTGGGCAGCCTGCAAGATCTGGTAACGCTGGCGGATGACCTGAAACTGTCTGCACCGCCGCCGCAAGAACGGGAGCGCGATCGTGAGCGGGAAAAAGAGCGCGAAGAACCCGCCCCCAGGCCTAAATTCGGCGAACCCGCGTTTCAAGAAGAAACCCGGCAGATCCGCAAACTGCTGGAGCAGTATCGCACCTCGCCCGACTATTATGGCCCCGCCTGGCAACTGCGCCGCACCTTCGAGCCAGTCCACGCCGAGCGCGTCGCCAACTGGTTCTTTACTCAGGGCGGCCGCGGCGCAACCCGAACGATGGGATCGCGCCTGCAAAACATTCTGGTGGCTTCGGCGATTATCTCTATCCTGCGGAAGCTCTATGGCCCCAAAGTGCGGACGCTGATTCTGGCAGACACACCAGAACGCCTAGGCGAGTGGCGGCGTGGTCTGCAAGACTGTCTGGGCATTTCCCGCGCCGATTTTGGGGCAGATCAGGGGGTGGTGCTGTTTGAAGCGCCGGAACCTTTGGCTCAGCGGGCCGATCGCCTGCTCAAGCAAAAGCAGCTACCGCTGATCATCATGGACGAGTCGGAAGATGTGGTGAACCTGTCGCTGCTGCAATTCCCGCTGTGGATTGCCTTCGCCAGCGACCCCACCCGCCCGATGGTGTACTAGCGCTTGTGCAACGGACAAGGAACAGGGGCGATCGCCCCCCTCAACTCCAGCCCTAAAATCCAAACCCCAACTTCCAGCCCGCTCTATCGCTCCACCTCCACAATCCGGCGCAACGCCTGGACGCGGGTGGCAGCTTGCAGACTATCACTGCGGGATTCCAGATCTGCCAGGGTTTCCAGCATCTCGATGCGGAGCGATCGCATCTGTGGCGACGCGGGCGAACTGAGGGTCAGCGCCAGGGCATCGTACCAGATACCGTCCTCAGCCATCTGCTGGGCATCGCGCACTGGGTCTGCCGAACGCGCCCCAGTCGGCGCAACCACCACAAACTCCGCCACATCGCGCAGGTTCAGCGATGGGCGATTGCTGTCGCACACCAGCACCACGCGCCACGCATAGGTTTCACCCACCGTGAGATCCTGCGGCACTGTCCAGGTCATGATGCCAGCGCGGCTGGTCAGCGTTTCGTCTAGCAGCGGCGGCTCGGTTTCCCGCTCCAGATCGCGCAGGGTTCCCCGAAACACCTGAATGACCAGCGTCCCCGCCGCGTCTCCGGGGACGTACCAGGCGAGGGTGGGACGGCGGGTGCTGGTCTGCCCTTGGTGAAGCTGGGGCGCAAGGGCCAACAGCGGCATATTGCTGCAATCGGAGGTTCGTATTCCGCCACCGGGGGCGGGGGCTTGATAGTCCGAATTTGGTGGCGGCGGCTCGTAGGACTTGAGCGCGGCGGGCGGCTGCGAGGG
>NZ_DVEA01000258.1:0-13523 GCF_015295965.1 Thermoleptolyngbya sp. M55_K2018_002 | reverse complement strand
TCGCCGTGCCCAGCGGCGATCAGGAGATGAACCTGGGACTCTAAGCCAGAGTCACCCTAGGCAGATTCACCAAACTAATCGCCCCCAGACCACGCGCAGGGTGAGGGTCAGAGTCTTTGTTAGACAATGCGGTTTCCTGAAGAGTTGCAAAGAAGCAACTACTGCCAGAAGCCTCCATTGAAGGTCTCCTTAAAAATGAAAGAATTATGATTGACATAGCTGAGTTGCGATGTTTCCATCGCTATCTGAAACTATAGCTTTGACAATCTTTTCATGTCAACCAATAATGTCAGCTAATTTGGACGAGATTAGAAGTTCTCAATTTGAGGGAGAAGCAATTAAGGCATTGGATTAGTCATCGAAAATGGAATCAGAACAACGCAGATTCTAATACCTGATTGAATCAAAGGATCTGAAGAATATTTGGCAGCCATTCGTGAATTGAAGTAAATTAGCTCTCAAGTCCTGAGGGCTGCCTGAGGGCTGATCGCGTAATCCTAAATCAACTCACCCCGCAGCACCGTCACCGCTTGCCCCCCCAAAAACACCCGATCACCTGCCAGTCGTGCCTTCACCACGCCACCCCGCGCCGAAGCCTGATAGGCAAGAAACGTATCCTTACTCAGGCGATCGCCCCAGTAGGGAGCTAGGGCGCAGTGGGCGGAACCCGTCACCGGGTCTTCATCCACACCAGAGCCGGGGGCAAAAAAGCGTGAGATAAAGTCATACTCAGAGTCTACTTCGGCGCGACTCGTGACGATCACGCCCCGCACGGGCAAGGTTCGCAGGCGAGTAAAATCGGGCCCAAGCTGACGCACGATCTCTGGAGACGCGACCTCAACCAAGTAATCAAACTGGTTCTTGCTAACGGCGATCGCCCCAGTTCCCAGTTCTAGGCCCAGCGCCTCTAGCAGCCCCGTGGGTGGGTCAATGGGGGCACATTGCTTCGCCGGAAAATCTAGCTCGATCCAGTCGCCCTGCTGGGTAGCGGTGAGCAGGCCGCTGAGGGTGTGGAAGCGGGCGATCTCCCCGGCAGGCAAATATCCCTCACACCACAGCACATGGGCGCTGGCCAGCGTCGCATGGCCACACAGCGCCACCTCCACCGCAGGCGTAAACCAGCGTAGCCGATAGCCGTCTGCCTCTGGTAGCAAAAACGCCGTTTCCGACAGGTTCATCTCGCGGGCCACCGCCTGCATCCACTCGTCTGGCTGGGGCGAAGGCAGCACACACACCGCAGCCGGATTACCCGCAAAGGGCGCTGCGGTAAAGGCATCGACCTGGATAATAGAGAATCCCATATAAACGACCTGTACAGAGAGTTGGTCAATAAATTGGTCAATCAATTAAGTTGCTCAATGTAAGTTGCTCAATGAGCAGCCGTTGGCGCGTAAGATTGAGCAGTACGATCTATAGTGCTGCTTCCCTCAGATGCTTTTTACAGGGCTGCCCTTGAATCACGCTTGAATCACACCTAGAATCGCCGCTATCATCCTACCGGAGTTTGTGAAACATTGGCCGGCGTGCGATCGTCAGAGAAATTGCGAGAGAAACCACGACAGTACACGCGACCCTTCACAACAGCCGCTATGCAGTTCTATCCTCCTTCTTCCCCTTCCAAGCGCCCGTCTCCGCTTCGCCGCTGGGGTGTGCGCCTGTTGCTCGGACTCAGCGTTGGGCTGGCTTCGCTGGGCATGGCTCACCCGGCTCACGCGGCCAGGCGCGTCGTGCTGATCTTTGACCAAACCCGGGTGCGAGTGCCCATTTCTGTGCTGGAAATCTACGCTCGCACGGGAATTGCCACCGACCAGCTCAGCGAATTTTTGGGGGTCAGCCCTGAAGTGCAAACCCAGGCCCGTCGAGCGTTGACCCATGAAGTGGAAGTGAGCGATCGCCTGTTTCGGCAGGCCCTGCGAGGCAGAACGGGTGAGTTTGTGCTGTCGCGGCTGGAGCAAGTCTTGAGAACCGAAAGTCGCAGCCGCCGCAGCGCGTCCCAGCCCCTACGAGACGCGCTCATCGCCTCCTACCAGGACGATAATCGGATTTCTCTGCTAGAAGTCTTGAAAAAGTATCCCGAAGACGAAGTGCAGGTAGACGTGCGCGGCTTGCAGCAGACCTATAATGAGGTCGCCTCTTTGGTGGAGCGATTCGGGCCATTTTTTGACCTGATTCGGGGCAGCGTCCAAAATCAAATTTGCGACTGTGATGCGGCCGCCGAGCCATCCCCCGTGCGACAAACTTCTAGAAGGCTGCCGCGTTTGGGTCAGTAGTGTTTGACACGCTTTAGGAGCATTGGATGAGCGCTTGGATTTCACGCCTGGGTAGGGTGCGGCGGTCAAATGTAGTTCAGAGGGCTTTTGCAGGCGTTGTCCTGGGCTTGGCGGCGAGCGTGCTGGGGGCTACTGCGCCCGCCCTTGCTGCCGAGTCCGTAGTGGTCAACTTTGGTCCCCTTAGCCGCTCGTTCTCGATTACCGAGTTTCAGACGCTAGCAGAAACTGGGCAACCGTCTCGCAAGCTGCGCTGGTATTTGAATACGGCGGGCGTGAAGCCGTCTACCGTGCGATCGCTCCTCACTCAGCAAGTGCCTTTGCCGCTGGAGTTTGCTGACCAAATCCTGAACTCGCTGCCGGGTGAATTTGCACTATATCAGTTGGGGCAAATCATCAGTCCCAGCAGCAAGGAAGCCAGCCTGCAAGCAATGCGGGCAGCGGTGGTGCTGTCGGCAGCGGACGATAACCGAGTCTCGACGCTGGAAATCCTGGAAAACTATCCCACGCGAGAATTACACATCGATGGGCTGGGGCTGATGCGAACCGCACGGGACGTGCAAAATCTGATAGCGGGGTCTGGTGGAAACCTGGAGGGCATTGCCAGAGGGCTAGAAAACCTATTGCCAGGGCTGTTTTGCGACTGTGAGCGCAATGCAGCAGGGGGCGGGGGCGATGATCCAGCTTCTACAAGAAATGGGGCTGGGGATGCAGCCACGTACTGCAATTAGCTGCAATTAGCTGCCGCTGATGCCCAGGGAAATGCGATCGCCCCCGATGTCTCGCAGCAGTTCCAACACCCGCGCCACATCGTTGTAGGTCAGCCCCTTGTCCGCTTTGAGGATTACCACGCCTGCCGGGTTTTTCACCAAAAAGTCTTGAACACTCGTAATCACCTGGGCTTCGGGCACAGGCGCGTTATTCATCACCAGTTGCCGCTGGGCATTGAGTCCCACCAGCAGGGTGGGCACTTTCTTGCCCTCCTCTGAGGTCGTGGGGTTGCTGCCGCCCTCTGCGTCGGGCAGGGTAATGTTCATCACCTGCTGCCCAGTCAGCGTCATGGAAATGATGATGAAAAACGTCAGGACGCTCATCAGCACGTCCATCATCGGCACGAGATCGACCTCTGGCAGTTGATTTTGCTGGCTTCTGAACTTCATCGGTTCCTCACCTTGCCATCTATTCTCTCAAGAACCTCGAGAACCTACTGCGTACACGCATCTCGATTTTTTGCGTCAGGCTCCGAAAGATCCCCCCAAATCCCCCTTATCAAGGGGGACTTCCGATCCCTCCCTTGCTCAAGGGGGGCTAGGGGGGATCATTTCCCCCTTGCTCAAGGGGGGCTAGGGGGGATCAAAGCATCGCCACTCAAGCATAGAAAACTTGTGTTTGCATAGTAGCCCTAAGGACTGGGCGGATCGATGGACAGCGAAATGCGATCGCCCCCCACTTGCTTCATCTCCGCCAGGGTTTGCACGACCTGCTCGTAGGGCAAGCGGCGATCGGCTTGCAAAATCACGAATCCCTTGGGGTTTGCCCGCAAATAGACCTGCACGGGCCCCTGCCACTGGTTTCCAGGAACGGGTTCGCCCTCGATTAACAACTGCCGCTGGGCAGTTAGCGTCACCAGCAGCGGCTCTGGCGGCTCCTCTGGCTCGGTGGGCGGCGGCGTGTCTTCGGTGGGTGGCAGAATGACGGAAACGCCCTGCTCTTCGGAAAGCAGCATGGTAATCATGACGAAAAAGGCCAGGATGCCCATCATCACGTTCAGCATGGGGGTCAGGTTGATCGGCGGCGGTGTGCCATAGGAACGCTGTTTGAACCGCATGGTTGCCCTCGCTGCGCTGCCCTAGCGTCGCTCAATGCCAAGGGGATTGCGGCCACCAGGGGCGATCGCCTCCAGCACTTCTTCATCCTCCAGTTCCGACTCATCCCAAAACTGGCGATAGATTAGCTCTAGCTCACTGCCCGCCGCCGAAAAATAGTCCATCTGCCGCGCCTGAAGCGACACCAGCAGCCGAAAAATCAGCAGTGCCATAATGGCAACCACCATCCCCGCCGCCGTCGTGATCAGCGCTTCCCCGATCCCCGCCGCCGCACGGGTTGCCTGAGCCGACGTACCTTCGCCGCCCCCGCCACCAATATTTAAGTTATTAAAGGTGTTGATCAAGCCCGTCACCGTGCCCAGCAGCCCCAGTAGCGGCGATACGGCGATGGTGGTTTCCAGCAGCTTGTCGCCTTTTCGCATTTCGGCAAACTCGCGATCGCCCGCCGCCTCCATCGCCAGTCGAAACGTTTCTGGTGAAGGCTGCCGCAGCCGCAGGGGAGCCAGCAGAAAGCGCCCAATCGGAACATCCTGGGACTGTTCGGCGATCGCCTCCGCTTCAGATAAATCGTGGCGGGCGGCTTCTAGCACATCCTGCACCACCTGATTTTCCTGAGTCAGCAGGCGATACCAATACCAAGCTCGCTCCAGCCCGCAGGCAACCGTTGCCACCGAAAATCCCACAATCGGAATCATCACGGGGCCACCTTTCATTACCAAGTCAATCAGCGCTGCCATCTCACTTGCCTTCAGGTCAGGTTTGTCCCACTTTCTGTCAGGATACTCGAACTCTCCAGATCCCCTGGTTAAGGGAACCCATCTGACTCATTATCAAATGGTTAAGTAGTCTCTAGACACAGAATTAAAAACTCAGGACTTACGCACTTGCGATAAGCTTTCTGGGTTTTGGACAATTGCTCGCGGGCTGCGCCCGTGAGCAATTGTCCAACTGCGTAAATCCTAAAGCAAAAAAAGAGGGAGTCACCTCCCTCCTAACCATTCGCTTCGATCGCATCACCCAGAGAAGACTCAACGCAAGACAATCAAGCGCGATCGCCCCTGGATGAAACTTGTCGGCTACTTCATCGCAGCAGCCAAATCTTTCGCCTCTGTACCCACGATCACCGGCGCAGCAAAAGGCACCTTCAGATCCAGCCAGGGCTGCTGGGCCACCATCGGCAACACCTGCCGCGCCTGAGAAACTACCGCCACCGTCTTCGCGTCATAGGTCTGGGTCGCCAGCTTGGGATACACACCGATGCCGATAATGGGCACTAGCAGGCACAGCGCGATGAATGCCTCCCTGGGCTTCGCATCCGTCAGCCGAATACCAGCCAGTTCCTTGCTCTCTGCACCATAAAACACTGTCCGCAGCATCGACAGCAGGTAAATTGGCGACAAAATCACGCCCACTGCTGCCAGCATCACGATCACCGCTTTAAAGGTAGGGCTGTAGGCTTCGCTGCTGGAGAATCCCAGGAAGATGGTTAGCTCACCCACAAAGCCGCTCATTCCAGGTAGCGCCAGCGAGGCCATCGAGCCAGCCGTAAACAGCGCAAAGGTCGTCGGCATTTGCTTGGCCATGCCGCCCAGCTTGTCCATCATCAGCGTATGCGTCCGCTCGTAGGTCACCCCCGACAGGAAGAACAGCGCCGCCGCAATCAGCCCGTGAGATACCATTTGCAGCAGAGCGCCGCTCATGCCTAGGTCAGTGAAGGCAGCAATCCCAATCAAGACAAATCCCATGTGGGCAATGGAGGAATAAGCCATCCGCCGCTTCAGGTTGTTCTGAGCAAACGCCGTCAGCGACGCATAGATAATATTGACCACGCCCAGCACCGCCAAAATCGGCGCAAAGTAGGCATGGGCATTGGGCAACATTTCGATATTGAAGCGGATCAGCGCGTAGCCTGCCATTTTTAGCAGCACGCCAGCCAGCACCATCGACACGGGCGCAGGCGCTTCGCTGTGGGCATCCGGCAGCCAAGTATGCAGCGGGAAGATCGGCAGCTTCATGCCAAAAGCCACCAGCAGCGCCCCATACATCAGCAGTTCAAAGCTCAGCGAATAGTCTTTCAGCCCCAGTTCTGCCAGATTGAAGGTGAAGTTGCCGCCGTAGAAGGCCATTGCCAAGGCAGCTACCAGGATGAAGATCGAGCCGGCCGCCGTGTAGAGAATGAACTTGGTTGCCGCATACATGCGCCGCTGGCCGCCCCAGTTGGCGATCAGCAGGTACACGGGCACCAGTTCCAGTTCCCACATAAAGAAAAACAGCAGCGCATCCTGAGCCGTGAACACGCCAATCTGGGCGCTATACATCACCAGCATCAGCACATAGAACAGGCGCGGTTTGTCCTTGATCTGCCAGGAGGCAAGGATCGCCAGCGTGGTCACCAGGCCCGACAGCAGCACCAGCGGCATCGACAGCCCATCGACCGCAAGCGACCAGTGCAACCCAATTTGGGGAATCCAGTTGTAATCTTCGACCAGTTGATAGGCAGAGTTCTGGAGGTCGTAGTGCTTCCAGAAGGCGTAGATCATCAGCGAAAACTCAGCTAATCCAACGCTGAGAGAGTACCAGCGGACGGTCTTGCCGTACTTGTTGGGTAGGAGCGGAATCGGCAAGGACGCGACCAGCGGAAACAGGATGAGAGCGGTCAGCCAAGGAAATTGAGTACTCATCATGGGAGCTTACCCAAAGACTGCGATGTGAAGGGGTTTCGAGCTACAGGAAGGGATTTAAAGAGTCCGGCGTGTTAACCAGCCGTAGCCCGCGCTTAGCCTGTGAAATGGGATGCCCAATTCTGAAGTGAGAGGCAGAGAGGGGCAGCCATCCGTTTAACCCAGCTTTTGGGGATTACGAATGACCATCCTCTTGGGGCGTGCAGCTTACGACTCTTCGTGGCTCCAGTCACCTTCTCCTCTACAGACCAAGCTGATATCATGAGGTCGATATTGAAGTTGCTAAGAATTTATGCTTACTTGTCTAGGATAGCTCAGGATTATTAAGTTTGGTAAACATTCACCCTTATTTGTAACGAAATCTGGATTTCTGCACGATTTTGTGTGGAAACCAAACCGGCTCTAGCGCGAGTTTGCCTGATTTCTATCGAGTCCACTCAAGTCCTTGAACTATGATGGCGCGGCTTCGCGGTTTGTAAAGAAATCTTTACAGTTTTGGGGCAATTGCTCTGCTGCTGAACCGCTGGGTTCGCCCGTTTAGTGAACTCACGCTGTTCAGGACGCTGAACCTTGGACTGGAATCCTGCTTTAGGGGTTATCGGCTGCTTTTAGCACTTTTGCGGGCTTGATGCTCTGGCTCACTTCTGTCTCTGGCACTTTTATCCTTCACCTGCTTATGGCGACGTTCCGAAATTTTCTCCGATCGCTGACGCGACGAACGGCTAAGAACCTCAGCGATGAAAGCTTTTTAGGCTTTCTGAAGGGGTTTGAGGTGCTGATTGCCAAGATTTTGTCGCTGGCGATGATTGTGGTGCTGGTGGTGGCGATCGCCGACTTGGCCCGATTCCTAGCAACGGAGCTATCGAATCCGCCCTACGGCTTTTTCACCACGACGCTGATCGAGATTTTCGGACTGTTTCTGAATGTGCTGATTGCGCTGGAGGTGCTGGAAAACATCACCGCCTACCTGGAAAAGCAGACGGCGCGGGTGCAGTTGGAGCTGGTGATTGTCACCTCGCTAACTGCGGTGGCGCGGAAAATCATTATTTTTGATTCCAAGCAGGCCGGTGGGCTAGACCTCATCGGTCTAGGGGCAGCCATTTTTGCGCTGGCGATTAGCTATCTGATCGTGCGATCTGGCAACCATACGGGCGAACGTTAGCGGCAGATCGCAGCGATTTGCAGAGACCTGTCTCGATTCGCGATTTTGGATGGCTTGAACTTTGAGCTAATCTAGCTTGAGCGCGTTGACGGGCACTTCTTCCCAGGTGTCTACGGTGCGGAGGCGGGCAATCCAGCCGGAGGCTTTTTGCTCTGGCGTGAGGTTGCTGTCAAAGGAGTGGTGGCATTCTTGCGCCTGGGTTTGGTCGCAGCAGGCGATGCAGGTGTAAACCAGACCGGAGGGATCAATTTGCTCGTTGACCCAAATTGTATTCGCCATGATGGAACCCTCAGTTTTAAAGGCGGGATTGATCGAAGGGAGATATAGAATAGGACTGACGCACTTGCGATAAGCTTTCTGGGTTTTGGACTGTTTCTCGCGGGCGCGGTCTGCAAGAAACTGTCCAACTGCGTAAGTCCTAATAGATATTAAAGAGGAAACGAGGGAGATTGGCCCAGGTTGGCAAGTTGAGCGATCGCCCCTCCCGTGACCCGGCAGGTACGCCAGTCCGGCAGAATAGTGGCTCCCATGCGCTCATAAAAGGCGATCGCGGGTTCGTTCCAGTCCAGCACGTTCCATTCCAGCCGCCCACAGTCCCGCTCCAGCGCTAGTTTTGCCAGAGTAGACAGGAGTGCTTTGCCAATGCCTTGGCCACGATATTCGGGGCGCACAAACAAATCCTCTAGGTAGATCCCAGGTTTGGTCAAAAAAGTGGAGTAGTTGCTGAAAAACAGCGCAAAACCAACAGCTTGCTGATCGACCTCTGCCAGCAGTGCCTCAATGAGGGGGCGACGCTGCTCTGCGGGATCTGTGCCCAAGCCCCCCAGATGCTCTGCCAGTAATTCCACACTGCCGACCACCTCATGGGTCAGCTTTTCGTATTCTGCCAGCGCCAGAATGAGTTCAAACACGGCGGGCGCATCGGCAGGCGTAGCAAGGCGGATGCGAGCCATTAGCGCAACCACCCCTTTAGTCGGGCTGCCACCTGAGGACGGCGCAGTTTCCGCATGGCTTTAGTCTGGATTTGGCGGACGCGCTCCCGCGACAGGTCAAACAAGATGCCGACTTCTTCTAGGGTGTGGGTTTCGCCCGTCAGCAGGCCATAGCGTAGGGAGATGATTTCCCTCTCGCGCTCAGACAGCACATCCGACAGCACCGTGTAGATTTCCTGACGCAGCATGGTTTCGTTCATCTTGGCTTCGGGCGACTGGGTGCTGCTGTCTTCGAGGAGCTCCATGAGTTCGGTGTCTTCGCCCTTGCCGACACGGTGGTTGAGCGAGAGCGATCGCCGCCGGACTTGCTGCAAGTTGCGGAGTTGATCCACCGGAATATCTAGCGCGGCGGCCAGTTCGGCTTCCGTCGGGTTGCGGTTGAGATCCCGGCGCAGTTCCCGGTGGGCCTTTTTCAGCTTGTTCAGCTTTTCGACAATGTGGATCGGCAAACGAATCGTGCGGGCATCGTTGGCGATGGTGCGGGTGATGCCCTGGCGAATCCACCAGTATGCATAGGTCGAAAACTTATAGCCCTTGTCGGGGTCAAACTTTTCGGTGGCACGGTTTAGCCCCAGTGCGCCTTCTTGAATCAAATCTAGAAAGGGCACACCGCGATTGAGATAGCGCTTGGCGATGGAAACGACCAGCCGCAGGTTAGAGCGGATCATCTTGCGCTTGGCGGTGCGGCTGCGGTGCATTCGGTGATCTAACTGGCGATCGCTCAGCCCAAACTCCTGGGCCACTTCGGCCTTGGTGGGGGTGCGCTGGAGCGAGGCCTTGAGGCGATCGCGCACCGCTTCTACTTCGGCCAGGAACTTCACCTGGCGGGCCAGCTCGATTTCTTCACCAGGCTTGAGCAGCGGATAGCGAGCCATTTCCTTAAAGAATGCGCCCACTGCATCGTCAGAATTGGTCTTCCGGTATCCAGGCGCGTAGGCCGCTGTTAATTCCTCATCAAATTCTCGATGTACGTCCGGTTCAAATACATCTTCATCATCCGTAGCCAGATCATCGCCACCCTCATCTTCTGGCGATTCGATATCAGAAAACTCACCCAGAAAAGCTGCGTCTAGATCAGATTCCGGCGCAATGTCTAAATCGGTCTCTTGATCGGCAGCATCTTCCTCATCGGGTACAGACACCTCCAGCAGCTTCGACAGGATTTCTCCATCCGAGCGTCCAGCCGTTTCCGGACGCGAGAAGTTGATCAGAAAATTGCTAGGCTGATCATCTTCTCGGCGATCGCCCATCTGCGATTCGCGAGCCGGAACTCGAATCTCGATCGGACTGAACCCACCCATATCTCGGCAGGTTTCCAGTTCTATGACGCGAGTTGATCCCATCGCGACAGGTTCAATCGTCTGCTTAGAATTTGGGTCAAATAGCGCTGCCATAGGGGGATTCATCCTAACGACTTGAGTGATTGGGTGGTTTTTGGGTGCGGGTTCTCAAATGAGCGTTGTGTTCCCTGGAGGGAGTTCAACAGAATCTGCCTTGACACGAGGGGCAATTCTGCTGAAAAGGTTGTAGTCTAATCATTCCAAGGTCTGCTTTCAGGTCTGGTCTGGTCAACGCGAGGGAGCTTAGCGGCGCGATCATTCTGGTTAGATTGACCTCGAGATCGAGTCCTCCATCGGCGGCATTGCTCGCGAAAAACCTAGCGGTCTACCCTGCCCTGAATCAGAGAAAAGACTTCACAAGCGGTCGTTCTGGGAAGCGGTTCTCTAACCTTTAGATCCCTCGATCGAAAAATTAGGAGAGATCATTTCGATAATGTTGATCTAAAACTTGGGATTTGTCCAGGTTTATATCCTAAATTCCTGTCAGTTTGCAAGACATTTTTAACATTTCACTTCCAACTTGTCCACTAAAAGCGAACTCAAGGAGGCTTTTAGTTTTAGTTGAGCAAGCGAATCTCTAACTGTCGGCGATCGCCAGTCCTTTCAGGGCGATCGTTTGAGCAATTTTAGGGTCGATCATCGCTCTCCTGAGCCACAAATCTGAGCGCAGATTATCAACTCTGAGTGAGGAGTCCGGCGCTCATTATTTTGTTACAAATCAAATCGATCAAAGCGCTTGTTGAGCTAAAACCGATCTAGATCGATCTGGATCGATCTGGATCGATCTAGATCGATCTGGGCGGATCTAAGCCGTGTTTTCATCCAGAATTTCCAGGTTTTTTCCAGAAAAAGGCGGAATTTCAAGACTTAAAAACTTGGTTTTCATGAGCCGGGCAGACTCGCAAGCGATAGAATCCGCCCCCCCGTGTGCCAGCCGCAGTGGACGAAGGCAGCTCCGCTCGGTTTCAGGTAGACCTGGCAAATCGAGAGTCTGGCAAAGCAAGAGTCTATAGTGAGAAAGTGAGAAAAGCATTTGAACACAGCCCCTATTCCGCTGAGCAGACCCCGCCGCATTTTCCGGTTTCCATGCTCCCAACGTTTGCAAATCCTCTAGAGTCTCTCGACCCGCGACAGGCGGCCCCTAGTGCGGCGGAGGAACAAGCTGCCTACCGACTGGCAGAGGGCGATGCCCGCTGGGTCGAAGCGCTGGTGGATTGTCCGGGGGCGCAGGAACTCTATACCTATCAACTGCCGCCCGGGATGGCGATTGCGCCCGGAGATATTTTGAGCGTGCCCTTTGGGGGGCGGCAGTTGGGGGCGATCGCCATTCGGCTGGTGGCTGAGCTTCCGGCCAGCCTAAATACAGCAGCCATTCGGCCAGTAGAAGAAGTTGTCTGCCGCAGCTTTTTTCCGGCGGGCTATTGGGACCTGCTGCAACGGGTGGCGCAATATTACTGCACGCCGCTGATGCAGGTGGTGCGGACGGCGCTGCCGCCGGGGTTGCTGGGGCGATCGCAGCGCCGAATTCGCCTAAATCGGGCCGCGCTGCCAGACGCACCCAAGGGTTTTCATCCCGCAGCACAGCAGCTTTTAGACAAACTCCAGTCGCAGAAATCAGGCGACTATACCTGGCAGTTTTTGCAGCGGCAGGTGAAGGGGGCGCGGGCGGGGCTGCAAGAACTGCTGGCGCGGGGCTGGGTGGAGAGCTATCTGGAGCCGCCCGCGCCCGTGCGTCCCAAACTGCGGCAGGCAGTGACGCTGGTGCAGCCAGACGGTGCAGACCTCAGCCCCCGCCAGCGGGAAGTGGTAGAGGTGCTGAAGCGCGGCGGTGGTGAACTGTGGCTCCAAGACCTGCTGCAACGCTGCCAGGTTAGTTCCTCGGTGGTGAAAGGGCTGGCCCAAAAGGGCTGGGTGGAAATTCAGCCGCGAGAGGTGCTGAGGGCGGAAGCGGGCGGGGTTGGCGCAGGAGTTGGCTCAGGAGTTGGCGCAGAGATTGGCGCGGAGATTGGCGCAGGCCCCGCAGCACTGACCCCAGACCAGGCAAAGGCACTGGCGGCCCTCACAGCGCTCCAGCAGTTTCAGCCCGTCTTGCTGCACGGCGTGACAGGGTCGGGCAAGACGGAGGTCTATGCAAGGGCGATCGCCCCAGTGCTGGCCCGCGGCCAGTCTGCCCTGGTGCTGGTGCCCGAAATTGGGCTAACCCCTCAACTGACGGATCGCTTTCGGGCACGGTTTGGCGAAGCCGTGCGGGTTTACCACAGCGCCCTGTCCGACGGTGAACGCTACGACACCTGGCGACAAATGCTCAGCGGCGACCCGCAAATCGTCATCGGCACGCGCTCCGCCGTCTTTGCGCCGCTGCCCCACCTGGGGCTGATCGTCCTCGACGAAGAACACGACTCCACCTTCAAGCAAGATCAGCCCGCCCCCTGCTATCACGCCCGCACCGTCGCCCAGTGGCGGGCCCAGCAGGCCAACTGTCCCCTCATTCTCGGCTCTGCCACCCCCGCCCTCGACACCTGGGCCGCCCGCGCTTCCGTCCCCGCTCCCACTGCCCTGCTCACCCTCTCCCTGCCCCAGCGCATCCACGCCCGCCCGATGCCCCCCATCGAAGTAGTAGACATGCGCCGCGAACTTCAGCAGGGCAACCGATCGATCTTTAGCCGATCGCTCCAGGAGGCGCTCCTGGAACTGCGATCGCAGCGACGACAGGGCATTTTATTCATCCATCGGCGGGGGCACAGCACCTTTGTTTCCTGTCGGAGTTGCGGGCACGTGATGGAATGTCCCCACTGCGATGTTTCGTTGACCTATCACCAGACCCAGACGGGCGGTTATGAATCTCTGCGCTGTCACTACTGTGGCTATGGTCAGTCTCATCCCCATCGATGTCCGGTCTGCGATTCGCCCTTCTTGAAGCACTTCGGCAGTGGAACGCAGCGAGTGATGCAGGAGCTTGCTGGGCAGTTCCCGGATCTGCGCTGTTTGCGGTTTGATAGTGATACCACTCGTACCAAGGGGGCACACCGGGCGTTATTAACCCAGTTTGCCCAGGGGGAAGCCGATCTGCTGGTGGGAACGCAGATGTTAACGAAGGGCATCGATCTGCCCCAGGTGACTTTAGTGGGAATTGTGGCGGCGGATGGCTTGCTGCACCTGTCGGACTTCCGGGCCAGCGAACGGGCCTTTCAAACCCTGATTCAGGTGGCTGGGCGATCGGGTCGCGGTGAAGATCCAGGACGAGTGATTCTCCAG
>NZ_DVEA01000045.1:0-2482 GCF_015295965.1 Thermoleptolyngbya sp. M55_K2018_002 | reverse complement strand
TCTATGCTTGAGTGGCGATGCTTTGATCCCCCCTAGCCCCCCTTGAGCAAGGGGGGAACCGAACCCAGCGTGAACCGCAGCAGGGAGAACTGGATCGAAAGTCCCCCTTATTAAGGGGGATTTAGGGGGTCGAAAGTCCCCCTTATTAAGGGGGATTTAGGGGGATCATTCAGAGCTTGACGCAAACAATCAAGGCGTATGCACAGTAGCCCCAAGCCCAGAATGATGGGCAGCGCCGTCTCCCTGTTCCCCTTCGCCTGAGTTAGTCCCGCCGCAATCCGCAATCCCCTCAATGGTTTCCCCTCTAATCAAGCGATATCTCGTAGCGCTAGACCGCCACAAGTGGGCCGGGCTAACAGGGTTTGCGCTGGTAATGGGGCTATCGGGCGTAGCTGCACTCCAGCCTGCGCCACCGACCAGCTATGCCTCGCGGGGGATGCTGGGCTATGCCGCGCCGCCCGTCACCGTTAGCCAGACCAACACCGCCCTCCAGCAGCAGGCCCAGGTGATGACGGCAGAAACGCTGCTGTCGGACTTTGTGGTGGAAACCGCAGTGCAGCAGCTTGCCACCCAACAGGTGAGGACAGATGCTTTTATCATTCGGCGCAACGCCACGGTAGTCGTTAATCCCCGCCCCGAAGGAGAAAATCGCAATCGGAATGCGGAGGAAGTGGGGCTGCGGGTGCTGGTGCAGTATCGCGACCCAAATGATCGCGTAGCCCAGGCGACGGTGGTGGCACTGATGCAGGCAATGGTAGATCAGAGCCGCCTGTTTAACCGCCAGCAAATCCAGCAAATTATCGACAACCTGAATCGGCTGCTGCCTGTGGTGACGCAGGAGCTACGGCTAGCGGAGCGCGACCTGGAAGAATATGTGCGCGTCGAAGGGCCCGCAATTCAAGCCGCGCAGGACGGTCAACTGGTGGGCGCAATTACCGCTAGCCAGCAGCAGCAGCGCCAGCTCCGGCTGAATTTAGAGGCGATCGCCGCCCAGATCCGCAGCCTAGAATCGCGCCTGGGACTTTCCGCCGACCAGGCCTATACCTCCGCCGCCCTCAGCGCCGACCCCATCATTGCCGACCTGCGGGCCAAGATTTACCAAAACGAGCTACAAACTCAGTTGCTCTCGCGCAACCTGCGCCCCGAACATCCCACCATGCTGGACTTGAAGCACCAGCAGCAGTCCTTCGAGGCGCTGTTGCAGCAGCGGGTGACCGAAGTGATCGGTGGCAACCAGCTTGCTGCGCCCCTAGCCAGCCTGTCCACGATCCGCCAGGGCAGCAGCCTCGACCCCGCCCGCCAGCAGTTGGCCAATACGCTGGTCAACCTGCAAACCGAACGAGAATCCCTCCAGCAGCAGCTTGAAGCCCTCCGCGCCGCCGAGCAGGAACTCCGCCAGGAATATACCGCCGTGCCCAACCGTCAGTTGGAGCAATCGCGGCTGGAGCAGCAGGTCGTGCTGAAGCGAAACTTCTACGACCAGATCCAGGCAAAGCTGGCGGACGTGCGGCTGGCGGCAGAGGAAACCGTCGGCAGTCTAGTAGTCGTGCAGCCGCCTCAGACGGAGATCGCCAACGCCGAGGGGCGCAACAGTCTGTCGATTTTACTGGTGGGCGGACTGGTGGGGCTGCTGGTGGGCGGCGGGCTGGTGCTGCTGCTAGATTCGCTGGATGCCACCTTCCACACGCTGCCCGACCTGCAACTGGCGCTGCGCCAGCAGGAAGTGCCAATTTTGGGTTTACTACCTGATTTGTCTGGAGTTGCCGATATGCAGGACATGCCGCTGGTGCTAAAGGCAGATTCGCCCTACCTAGAGCCGTATGAGCGGCTGCGGGGCAATCTGCGGCGGGCAGCAGGAACGGGCGGTCTGAAATCTGTCGTGGTGACCAGTCTGCTGGGCGGCGAGGGCAAAACGGTGACGGCTTACAACCTGGCGATCGCCTCTGCCCGTGCTGGCAAGCGGACACTGCTGATTGAAGCCGATCTGCGATCGCCCTCCCAAGCCACTGCCCTGCGCGTTGCGCCAAGCCCCGACAGCCAGCTAGAGCCGCTGCAACACTTCGACCGGGGTGAATTTAGCCTGGTGCCTGAGATAGAAAACCTTTACATTTTGCCAAGCCCCGGCCCCCAGCGACAGGCAGCCGCTATTCTAGAGTCGGGCGAGGTCAAGCGCCTGCTCGAAGATGCCTGTGGTCGATTTGACTTGGTGGTGATCGACACGCCCCCCCTCAGCCGCCACACCGACGCGCTGCTGCTAGAGCCACATACCGACGGACTCTTGCTGGTGACCCGACCCGGCATAACGGAAGACGGCCTGCTGACCGAAGCCGTCGATCAGTTCATCGAGTCAGAAACCATCCAGTTTTTGGGCGCGGTGATCAACGGTGCAGACGTGCCTGTGCGTTCCTTCAGCCCCACAGAACCAGAGCTTGAGCCAATTGAAGATCAGCCCGACCTGTTTCCCCCGGCTGCCGCCGACCCC
>NZ_DVEA01000072.1:0-13712 GCF_015295965.1 Thermoleptolyngbya sp. M55_K2018_002 | reverse complement strand
GCCCACGCCCCCGCCGCAGCCATTGCCCTTGCCCACACCCACCACACCCGCCACACCCGCCCGTCCGGCCTTGCCCGATCAGCCCTTGGTGGCAGCGATCCAGGAGCAGATTACCAGCGTCACCGATGCCTACAGCGAAAACCTGATCCAGACCATCCAAGCCAGCTTCCGCAGCGGCCGCCTGAGGGTGAACCTGGGCGATGGCTGGTATGCCCTGTCGCCCGCCAGCCAGGATAAACTTGCGGCAGAGTTGCTGAAACGGGCAACGAGGCTGGATTTCACCAAGCTGGAACTGGTTGCACCAGACGGTACGCTGCTGGCTCGCAGTCCTGTGGTGGGCGATCGCATGATTATCCTCAAGCGCAGCCTCCAGCCAGAGCAAGCAGCTTAATTGGGATAGAACTTAAGTTTGATAAATTCTCGCGGGCGTAGCCTGCGAGAAGGTGTTCAAAACCCAAAGAGCTAATCGCAAGTGCGTCAGTCCTGTGGGATTCTGGGGGAATGAGGAGCGTCGGGGGCCCAGTTTTTCACCTGTAGAAGCTCATTAGAAGCTCATTTTCTGCCCATTTTTCTGCCCATAGAAACAGGCCAGGAATCTGCCTCCGGGAACTCGAGATGCTGAGTGCGGCTTGATAGCGTACTAGCATTGCGAAATGAGGCGTTTAATCATGACTACTGACTCTACCGATTCCACACCAATTGTTCCCGCCAACACGGTGTCTGACAAGACCGAAAGCTTTGATGCGCGGGAAACCAGGGCGGCGATCGCCGAAGGTGAAGAAAAGTCGCCCGAAGAAAACCTGGATTTGGACAAAGACTATGCAGCGGCGCAAGCCATGAGCCAGGGCACACTCAGCCCCAAGGAAGCAGCAAAGCAGGTCGCCCCTCAGCATGAGGTGGCTCAGCCAGAACAGGTGAACATCTCTTCGGAGGATGACCGCTTGCCCGCAGCGGGCGGCGACCCGGCCGACTACCGAGAACTGGCTCGCGAGGTGCGTCCGTCTGCCTAGAGAATTCCATCAGAATTCCATCGTCCACTATCTCTGAACTGAATCCATGCGAACCGCTGAGAGGTTGCACAACCCGTGCTTCGTCTTGGCGGTTTGTTCGTCTTGGCGGTTGGTTTAATTCAGCGACCTTAACTTTTCCCATTCCAGTAGGGCGATCGCCCCCAGTAAACCCTTGAAAGTCCCTAACTTTTCCATATCGATGTCTCCAAGGAAAAATCCTATAAAAGAATCATCGCTCCAAGACACGCATACCGCTTTCGACCGAATTTCCCAGTTTCAGCTAACCTCCTAGCCTCATTCAACGTATCAAAGTCAACTCCAATCCACTCCAATCCACTCCAATCCACTCCAATCCACTCCAATCCACTCCAACCAACTCCAATCCACAAGAGGACATTGCCATGACTCGCCTAGACGCAAAATTGCAAACCATCCGCCAAAAGCTTCAGCAGACCGATGTGCCTCTGCAACTGAGAGTCGTGTCCTATTTGCGGATGTCGTGCCGCGTGGTAGATGAGCGCGGCGGCCGCTATTCCCAAATGCTGGCGGCGCTGCACCGCCACAAGGCCGACTGGTGGAAGACCTGCCACATTACCCAAGAGGGCACGCTAGAGTCGAGCGATCCAATCGTGAATATGCTGTTGTCTCCCATTGCCGCGCTGCACGCCGACAGCCAGCCCTCCCGCACGCTGCAACTGGCCGCTTGATCTGGCTGCTTGAGTTAGGGCAGATTTGCGAAACAAAGCTCATCCTAAGCTCATTAGAACGAAGCGCGGCGGATGCCCTGCTGAAACGCTCTGGCAGCATCCAAGCGGGAAGTCTGACCCATCAGAACACACTGAGTCAACAAGGCGATATCCAGGGTTTCTAATTGAGGCAACTCGCTTCGGCTGACTAGTTCATAGCCCGTTTCTCGCAGATGAAACAGCCTGAAGGCTCCGTCTTCCCGACTAGAGCGGTCGGTAGACACGATAGTTCACATTGGGGAAGATATTGTCGATCGCCTCGACTTTTTCCAGCCAGCCGCTGTCGATTTTGCCCGCTAGGATGTCTTCGCGCAGCTTGTTGAACCGCATCAAGTGCGATCGCGTCCGACGCACCGCATAGGGCACCATCGTCCCCGTCCGCATGATAAACGCCCAGTCGGAGGATTGCGCCAGCAGCAGTTCCCGCGCTGCCTGGTTCAGCGCCCGCCATTCCAGGTCGTCGGCAGGTTCGCGCTTCGCTAGGTCAATCATCCGCTCGGCGGCTTTGTGCAGATGGGGATAGATCCAGGCGTTGGTGTCGTTCAGCCAGTATTCATGGAAGCCTTTGAAGCCCCAGCTTGACTGGGACGGGCGGCAGACCTGCTGGGTCGGGTGCGCCTTGAGATAGTCGGAGAGGTGAGTCATCTCGAAGGTGTTTTGGTCAAACCAGGACTTGCGGAAGAGATAGTCTAGGAACCAGGGCCCTTCATACCACCAGTGGCCGAATAGCTCGGCATCATAGGGCGACACGATGATCGGCGGGCGCTGCATGATGCCGTGCAGGTGTTCGACCTGGCGTTCGCGGTTATAGACAAAGTTGCCTGCGTGTTCTGCCGCTTTTTCTCTGGCCCAGTAGGGATCGTAGAGGTCTTTGTCGCTCAGCCCCAGCCCGCGCCCGGTGATTTTGTGATACTTGATGCCGACGTTTTTGCGCTGGCCGTTGGGCATGATGTAGGGCTTGATGTATTCATATTCGGCATCCCAGCCCAGATCGCGGTAAAACTCGCGGTATTCTGGCGCTCCGGGATAGCCCACTTCCGATGACCAAACCTGCTGCGAAGATTCGTGATCGCGCCCGAAGGCGGCGACACCCGTTTCGGTGAAAATTGGCGCGTAGGTTCCAAATCTTGGGCGCGGGCGGGCGTAGAGAATGCCGTGGCCGTCGGTGATGAAGTAGCGCACACCCGCATCCGCCACCATCCGCTCGACTCCTTCGTAGTAGGCGCATTCCGGTAGCCAGATGCCGTTGGGCGATCGCCCAAAATGCTCCTCATAGCTCTCGCAGGCCACCTGAATTTGCGCCCACACCGCCTGCGGATACATCTTCATCAGCGGCAGATAGCCATGGGTTGCCCCGCAGGTAATGATGTCGAGGTTGTTGGAATCCAGAAATCCCTTGAACGCGCCCACCAAGTCATGATTGCAGCGCTCCCAAACCTGGCGCACGCTGTTAAACTCCGCAGCATAGTGTTCTGCCAGATACTTCATGTGGCCCGTGTGGGCATTGCGTTCGATTTCCATCTCCGCCAGTTCTTCAAGCTTGGCGAGGTGGATGTCGTATCGCTCTTGCAGCAGCGGATCGCGCAACATCGACACCAGCGGCGGTGTCATGCTCATCGTCAGCTTAAAATCAACGCCATCGCGCTTCAGCCCCTCAAATACCTGGAGCAAGGGGATATATGTTTCCGTAATCGCCTCAAAGAGCCACTCTTCTTCGAGTACATAGTCGCTCTCTGGGTGGCGCACAAAGGGCAGGTGGGCGTGGAGGACGAAGGCAAGGTATCCGATGCTCATGGGATTGGCAAGTGGATGGGCGAGTGGGCAAGTCAGGCAAAGAGCCGGATAATGGCAGTTTTAGAGCAGCGCATGTATAACGATTAATTAAGTATTCCTTGAACTTATTAACAGAATCACTGGTAGCCAGGGCACCAAACGGTATCGCAGGCAGCAACTTTAGACTGTGGGCTAGAGTGGGTTCAATAAAAAAATCGATCCGGCTGGGCTATCTCCAAGTATCGTAGAGCAAAAGTTATCACGCGACGGATCAACCTGGATGAGATATGGCTCAAACGAACCTGCTTGAACTCGCGAAGCAAGGTGACCCACAGGCGATCGCCACGCTCATGAATCGCTCCCTACAGCCGCGCGGCATGACCGCCTCGGTCGATCGCCAGGGAACCTGCCTGTACGTCACGCTGCAAGCAGAGCAGGTGCCCAATCGCCAGGTGCTTACTGCGTTTGTGCAGAACGGCATCAGCAACCTGGGTGTGTCCTCAATCCAGTTGGTCAAGATTGCCGGGCAGCAGTTTGGTATGGCCGAACCTGCCTGGACACAGGACTTACAAATCGAGGTCACCGATTTGGACGATTTAGGGCTGGGTGATTTAGAGCCATCAGAGCCTACTGCCCCGCCCTACGACGCAGGCATATCCCTCGACGGGCTAGACGACATTGCGCCCGCCCCCAACCCCGTCGGCGATATTCTTTCAGAACTGACTGCGCCGCCGGATCACACCTTCGAGCCAGAGGGCTTGTCGTTGGAACCCCCCTCGCTGGATTTTGAGGAGGAGTTTGCATCGGGCGATTTGCCTGCTCTGGACGACGATTTTTCGGGGGATTTTTCGCTGGAGGCGATCGCCCCTGACGACACGAGCTCAGGCGACTTGTCAGGCGATCTGGGCGACGATCTGCTGGCAGATCTGGATTTGGGTGCGGGTCTAGAACCCGACCCGATGGCAGATTTGCAATCTGGCGATCTGGGGCTAGACTCCTTTGATGACCTAGATAATGCCCTAGAAACCGGCCTTGGCGCGGGGCTAGACAACGACCTGGGACTAAGCGGACTGGACGGACTGGAAGATCTGGACGGACTCGAAGGCAGCTTGCCTGCCCCAGATCTGGGGAGCGATTTTTCAGAATTTGACCAGGGCACGGGTTCTTTCGACAGCGCCTTTGAAACTAGCACACCCGCCGACGCAGAAATGCACGAACCGTCAAGCGATGCGCTGCTCTCGGATCTCAATGCATTGGAATCGACGCAAGATTGGTCGCTCGACGGGCCCGATGACATGCTCAGCGATCTCGGTTCTCTCGAAGGGGACCTGGCGCAGATGGGCGATGAGTTTTTGGGAACCGATGCGGCAGATGAAGAATCCCGTCCTGGCATGGGGCTGGAACCACGCGAGTTTGACCTATCTGCCGATTTGTCGTCCGATTTCTCATCCGATTTTTCGATGGAGCCATTGGATAACGCGGACGAGTTTGACCTTGGCTTGCCCGATCTGGAACCATCTAGTTCGACGTTGGACAGCAGTTTCGATCTGACTCCTGAACAGGTCGATTTCCCGCTGACGGACTTTGACGAACTCAGCACCCCGTCAAGCGCCAGTGAGCCATTGTCGGGTCTGGAAGACCTGGACTTTGGGGACTCAGCCCCATCAACCCCGGAGGATGCAGGGTTTGGTGATATGGGACTGGGTAGCACAGAATTCGACAATACCGAGTTTGGCAATACCGAGTTTGGCAGCACAGAATTCGGCAATACCGAGTTTGGCAATACCGAGTTTGGCAGCACAGAATTCGGCACAGAATTCGGTAGCCCGAACTTTGAGGATGCTTCGCTGAGCGATGCCGATTTTGACTTTGACGCGAGCGGTTCAGAGCTATTTAGCGAATCCTCTGTGTCTGGTGATTCTGGTGATCTGGAAGGGGATTTTGCAGGACTGGAGGCGACGGGCGAGCCGGCCACGAACAGTTGGCAGGAGGAGGATGATTTGGGGGCGATCGCCGCTGGATTTGAAACCGAAGCTCAGTTTGACGACCTGCTACCAGAATCCTCATTTGACGAAGGCGGCAGTTCTACGGACTTTGACGAGCCAGCCCCAACTCCACCGCCCTACGTTGCCGAAGAAATGTCCCTTGACCTAGATCTGGACGACATCCAACTGCCACCCGTGACGACCGAAGGCGGTGATGATTGGGATGCTGATCTGGAGTTTGGCAACTTGACCGGAGAAGACCTGTCAGACTTTACTGCCGATCCGGCGGAGCCTGCGGAACCAACGTTCGAGGCAGCGGCAGAACCAGACGCACTAGAGTTGGACAATGAGTTTGCCAACAGCGAGTTTGCCAACAGCGAGTTTGCTACCGACGAATTGACCAGTGGCGACTGGGAGACTGCTCTGCCGATGGCGGAACCCAGCGAATTTGACGAAACCTTTGGGCGCGAGTCTGCTCCTGCGCCCTTCCCGGCGGATTTTGCAGAGTCTCCTGCTGCGCCGATTTTTGCGCCTGCGGGAGATTCTGCGCCCTGGCTGAGTGAGCTACCGCCCGAATTTGCCATTGATGTCACGCTGAATAGCTCTCTGCTGGATGCTGCTGGGGTGGGCCTGTTGGAGGATGAGGGGTCGCGGGCGATCGCCCCAGAGTCCCTAGAACTGGCGCAGGATCTACAGCTAGAAGCCCAGGATCTGTACTTCGAGTCGGCAGCAGATAGCATTGCCCCAGAATCCTCTCCGCCTGCTGCTGCGGGTGATGTTGGCTTTGATCTGGAGAATTTGGACAACCTGGATAGCCTGGATAACCTGGACAGTGTGGACAGTGTGGATGATCTCGACCCTGCCGATGGCTCGGACGGCCTGCTGGATACCAATTTGTTTGAGGAAACCTTTGAGGAAACCTCAGACATCCCCCTCTCGCAACTGCCCACCGAGATTCCCTCGTCTGAAATTCGGGACGATGAGCCAGATGCGCCTGACTTTCTCGACGTACCCCTTTCTGGCGTTGAGTTTGATGAGATTGCCTTTGACAACATCAACGACAGTGCCCCAGCCAACGAGTTCACCCTCGAAGACGAAACGGCTCCCACGGAACTGATGCCTTCTGGCGAAGAAACGCTGCCGTCGGAACTGCTGGTCGATGACCTAGATGAGTCCGGTGGCTTCGAGATGGATAACCTGGGGCTGGGGCTGGAAAGCTTGGAGAGTGAAGAGTTTCAGCCCTCTGAAGCAGAAGCGGCGGGCGGAGATGGCTTTGGGCTGGATGGGCCAGACGAGTTCGACCTGGGTGCGCCCGCAGCCGATTGGCAGAACGAGCCAGACCCGCTGCCCGAAACCACGTTTGGTCTGGAGGACGATGATGAAGCGACCATCCTGCTAGATCCCAGCGCCTATCCGGGAACTTCGTTTGGCACTGTGCCCCAGTCACCAGACCTCAACCGCGAGGAATTGGAGGAAGGCTGGAGCTACGGCATTCCGCCTGCGCCGCCCCCGCCAGAGGATACCTTTGCCTACCCCGCGAGCGCTCCCCATCCGCCAGCCCCGGCCACAGTCGATGAGTCGGAAGCCGGGGAACAGGCTGAAGCGTCTGGCGGACGCGCCACCAATCTGCTGTATGGGGTGCTGCTGGCGCTGCTGGCGTGGATCTTGGCGCTGATTGGGCGATCGCTCTGGACAGAATTGACGCAGCCAGAGCCGCCCCCCGCACCCGAAGTAGAGGTGTCGCCCCAGTCGCAGGATGTGAACCCTGGGCGATCGCCCTTCTCTACGTTTTCTTAAGCCCAGCGCACAACCCCAGACGTGGGCGATCGCGATATCCTGGAAGTCCGGGCGATTCATTTGGCCGACATTCGGGCGTGGAGCAGCAAGTCCCTGAGCCAATGATGAGCGAAACGATCGCCCTGTAGGGCGATCGCGCTTTGTTCCGTCTCCTGCCGTCCTGTCCCCTCTGTTTCTTTGCAGCTTCACCATGCCCTGGTTCGTCAAGATCGAAAAAGGGCTTGTGGACAAGGCAACGTTTGATCAATCTGTGCCAGCCCACAAGCAGTTTGTCCGTGACCTGATTGCCAAAGGGCATCAGGCTAAAACCGGGTACTGGGCCGAGCGGGGCGGGGGAATGCTGCTGTTTCAGGCAGACTCGATGGAAGAAGCCAGGGCGATCGTGGCGCAAGACCCACTAGTGCAAAATGGCTGCGTCAGCTACGAGCTACACGAGTGGAAAATCGTGGTCGAGTAACACAAGGCGTTGGGTAATTTTGAGCGAGAGCGCATGGCAGACAACGGCGACGGCTACAAAGTGGTAGCAGAAAACCGACAAGCTCGGTTTGAATACGAGATTCTGGAAACCTTCGAGGCCGGCATTGAGCTGGTCGGCACAGAGGTCAAGTCCGTGCGGGCGGGCAAGGCCAACCTGCGCGACGGCTTCGCCCTCATCCGCAACGGCGAAGTGTGGCTGCACAATGTCCACATTTCACCCCATGACACCGCCAGCCAATATTTCAACCACGACCCCCGCCGCACCCGCAAGCTGCTGATGCACCGCCAGGAAATTCGCAAGCTGATCGGCAAAGTCGAACAGCAAGGCCTGACTCTGGTGCCGCTGAAAATGTACCTCAAGCGCGGCTGGGTCAAAATTTCCCTGGCGCTGGCACGCGGCAAAAAGCTGCACGACAAGCGCGAAGACCTAAAGCAGAAGCAGGCCAAGCGAGAGATGCAGCGGGCAATGAAGCGGTAGTTAGTCCGCTCTATTTTGCTGATCGGATACCACGCAGGTTTTATCACTTAGATAGGTTACATGGTTGCCCTTATCAAGTCTTATGGCACGCCTGAACCAGTCCAAGCTCTTTCACACCATGCAAAATAGGTGAAATAGTCAGTGGACATAGCCAACCGTACTTGAGCAAGACTGTGTTTCTAGAAAGTACGGCAAATCAACAACCAGGATTGTTTGGGCCTATATTCCGCAGGTTGACAGATATTTTTAGTTGTGCGTTGCCCTGCCGATCGCTGAAAGTCTTATGGACAAGCAACCCGAAAATATGTACTTTTCTAACACAGATTTCTATCGCAACATTTCTACACAGCCATGAACTTTAGCGTTGATACCCACAAGTCTTGTCAATAGGCGCTTCTGAAAAACAGGATTTGGAAGCATACTCATAATTTAAAGTCAACCTGCGGAATGTCGGAAATATGTATGCAAAAAAATATGTATGCAAAAATATGTATGAAAAGCCTGCCGCAAGCAATTCAACGACCGCACTGGCACCCCGATGGCGCGACTGCGAACCTCCTCAATTTCTTGAATACTGTACAGTCTTGAATACTGTACAGTGATTGTGACGCTGGCAATGAATGTCCGCACTGAAGGAATGGGGGTTACGAGCAACTGGGCGGTCTTTTGGCAAATCTCACTCCACGATTCTGCGGTGGGAGGAGCGTTTAGCCAACCAGCTCAGCCAATGGTCACCGACTGCGCCAGAGACAGCAGAACTCACAGTGGAAGGAGATGAGGTCTACACTCGCGTGGGCGAGAACCTTCCCCCCAGTGAGTGCGAGGGGTGGACAATCCACTTCATCGAACGAGACACACGCTACTGGATCGCCGCACAAGCGGGACAAAAAGGGTCGAGGTTAAGTACGTGAACATTCTTGACCTTCTTTACTAACTGTAATCTTTACTAACTGTCATAACTAACTGTCATAGCCTGCTAGGTCAAACTTCCACCTCTACGCCATCCAGCACGCGCCAGACTTCCTGAAGCAGCGCCTCCAGGCCCACTTGGGCCACCGCAGAAATCTGGAACACGGGCAGTCCGCTAAGGCGGTGCAGTTCAGCGGCGATCGCCTCCACCCGTTCCCGCTCACCCCCCAGCGCCTCCACCTTGTTCAGCGCCAAAATTTGGGGGCGATCGGGCAGGCCACGGCCATAGGCTTCCAGTTCGTCCTGAATCACCTGGTAAGCAGCGATCGGGTCGTCTTGTGTCGCGTCAATTAGGTGCAGCAGCACGCGCGTCCGCTCGATGTGTCGCAAAAAGTCGTGCCCCAGCCCCGTGCCCAAGTGTGCCCCCTCGATCAGCCCTGGAATGTCGGCAAACACTGTGCCGTCGCCCGTGGGCTTGCGGACGACCCCCAAGTTGGGCACCAGCGTTGTGAAGGGATAGTCGGCAATTTTGGGTCGCGCCGCCGACAGCGCCGAAATCAGCGTAGACTTGCCCGCATTAGGCAGACCAATAATGCCCACCTCTGCCAGCAGCTTTAGCTCCAGGCGAATGAGGCGCTGTTCACCCGGAAGCCCTGGCAGGGCCTTCTCTGGGGCGCGGTTAAAGTTATTGAGAAAATGCTTGTTGCCCAGCCCGCCCTTGCCACCCTTGGCGACGACAAGCCGCTGGCCGGGCTGCACCAAATCGCCAAGCTGTTCGCCGGTTTCGGCATCGTAAACCATCGTGCCGCAGGGGACGCGAATTAGGCGATCGCTCCCCGAAGCCCCGGTCATATTCTTCGGGCCGCCGCGCTGCCCGTCTTCTGCCTTAAACTTGCGGGCATAGCGAAAGTCGAGCAGCGTCTGCAAATCCGTCGCTGCTTCCAAAATCACCGAGCCGCCGTGCCCGCCATTGCCGCCCGACGGCCCGCCTGCGGGAACGTATTTCTCCCGGTGAAAGGCCACCAGCCCATCGCCGCCTTTTCCGGCCTCAACTTCGACTTCCGCCTGATCGATAAATTGCATTCCCACTCTTGCCAATCCGCTTTTCTGATGGTATCCGAATCCTTGCAAGTCAAACACCTCGGCGAACAGGGCCTGCTCCGCCGCATCCAGACCTTTTGCCCGGCGGGGATGATTGGTGACGATGCGGCCCTGCTAACGGTTTCGCCGGGGCGATCGCTCGTGGTCACCGAAGATCTGCTGGTGGATGGCGTTCACTTTAGCGTTGGGCTGGCCTCGCCGGAGATGGTCACCACGTCGCCTACGGATGCGGGCTGGCGGGCCGTAGCGGCGAACCTGTCGGATCTGGCGGCGATGGGCGCTACGCCGCTGGGCATTACCGTGGGGCTGGGGCTGCCCGGTGACCTGCCTGTGGACTGGATCGAGCAGCTTTATCAAGGCATGACCGACTGTCTGAGCCAATTCAACACGCCGATTGTCGGCGGGGATCTCTGCCGATCGCCCGTGTTTACCGTGGCGATCGCCGCCTTTGGCGAAGTAGACCCCGGCCATGTCCTGCGCCGCACCACGGCCCGACCGGGCGACGCAATTTGGGTCACAGGCCCCCACGGAGCCTCTCGCGCTGGGCTGGAGTTGTTGATTCATCCTGAGCAAGGCGAGGGCCTCACCGAGGGCGATCGCGCTGCCCTGATCCGCGCCCATCAGCGTCCTCTGCCCCGGCTGGATGTGATGCCGCTGCTGCGGGCCTGCGGGGCAGTAGGAGAGGGGGAGACTGACGGGAAAGGGCGCTTCATCCCCTCAACTGCCCCGCCCACTGCGATGGACAGCAGCGATGGACTCGCCGACGCGGTGCTGCAAATCTGCCGGGCCAGCGGCGTGGGCGCGGTGCTGCATCGCCGCCAGATTCCGCTCCCCGTGGGTCTAGTGGACTGGGTGGGAGAACCGCAGGCGATCGCCTGGGCGCTGTATGGCGGCGAAGACTTTGAACTGGTGATGTGCCTGCCGGGGGCGATCGCCCAGGCGCTCCAGTCTCGTTTGCCGGGTTCCGCCATCGTCGGCGAGATTGTTCCCGGCCACGATGTGATCTTGCGAGACGAAACGGGCGAAACCCCCGATGAGTCTCTCCGTCTCGACCAGGGGTTTCAGCATTTTGGAGATTAGGGGTCAGCCCCTGCTCTCTTTATCCTGCGTAGCGTGCCTCGATCCAGCGCCGCATTTCGTCTTCAGAATCGGTCGAAAAGTGGCGATCGCGCTCTGGATCGTAGGCGTGCCAGTCCACCTGCCCGCTGGCATGTCGGGTCTGCCAGACGCGCAGTTCTGGCGCTTGGGTCAACCAACGAACAAATCCCTGCCATGCATTGCGCTGGCGCTGAGCGGAATCCGCCGTGGGAGTAAACTGAGTCGTCGCGGCTGCTTTGAACTGTTCAAGCTGCTTCAGACTCAACGTGAGTTGAGTAGCGAGGTCATCGGATGGCTGCATCGTGCGTTGCGATGACACGGACTGAGTTTTCCCACGGAACAGAACCTCAAAGCCATGAGCAATCGGCGTAAAGAGATTGATCGATTTCATAAGTTCAACCTCCAAACTGAACTCAACAGGACTTGTACACTTGCGATAAGCTCAGTTTTCGGACAATTTCTCGCGGGCTGCGCCCGCAAGAAATTGTCCAACTGCATAAGTCCTACTCAAATTAGGAATATCCATCCGTGGAATACCTTCTATATCTAGAATAGAAGGTAGATTTAGGAATGCACAGCCTGAACCAAAGGTGGAACCGCTTAACAAACTTAAAAACAAAGCAGTTTTTGCCCTATGAGCTTAGAAACAGAAAAGCTCCTGGATGACACAAGCTGGGCGCTGCTGCGATCGCTCCAAGACGATGCGCGGCTGTCCTACAGCGAACTGGGGCGGCGCGTGGGGCTGTCGGCTCCGGCGGTGGTCGATCGCATCCGCCGCATGGAGGAGTTGGGCATCATTACGGGCTATCGCGTCGAACTGGATTTGTCTAAACTGGGCTATAGCATCATCGCGTTTATGCGAATCGAGTCATTTCCGGGCGAGTTTGCCCGCCTGAGCGATCGCCTCCAGGCCATGCCCGAAGTGCTGGAGTGCCACCGCGTCACGGGCAGCGACGATTACATTGCCAAGGTCGCCGTAGCCTCCGTGGCCCATCTAGAATCCCTGATCGACCGATTCACCAATAGCCAGGTGACCACGCTCATCGTCCTCTCGTCCCCCGTCACCCGCCGCACTATCGATCACGGTCCCCGCCATCCCTGACTCTTTTACTTGATGAACTTGCTAGGACACATTCATGGCTAAAGGAGAGTTTATAAGCTCGGCAGTGGCTCAACCGACGGTCAAGCTGGGGCTACCCACCATGTTTCGGCTGGGTCTGTTTCAGATGGGCCTGGGCATTATGTCGCTGCTGACGCTGGGCGTGCTGAACCGCGTCATGATCAAAGAACTGGCCCTGCCCGCAACCATCGTAGCGGCGACCATCGCCATGAACCAGTTTGTCGCGCCATCGCGGGTGTGGTTTGGGCAACTGTCCGATTCCAAACCGCTGGGCCAGAGCCACCGCACGGGCTATGTCTGGCTAGGGGCGGCGCTGTTTACCACGGCTTCGTTTCTGGCGGTGCAGGTGGTGTGGCGGCTAAACGACAGCATCCAGGCAGCGGGCTGGGGCTTTGCGACCTATGCGTGGATTGCGCTGCTGGCGCTGGTGTTTGCGCTGTATGGGCTGGCCATTAGCGCCAGTTCTACGCCCTTTACGGCGCTGCTGGTGGATGTGTCGGATGAAGACAACCGCCCGAAGTTGGTGGGCATTGTCTGGTCGATGCTGATGGTGGGAATTATTGTGGGGGCGATCGCCTCTGGCGGGCTGCTGCGACAGATCGACTCGGACGCACCCCTGGACCTAGTGCGGGCTTCGATTAACCGGATCTTTCTGATCATTCCAGCGATCGTGTTTGGGCTGACGCTAATCGCCACCTGGGGCGTTGAAAAGACCTTTTCGCGCTATCGATCGCGCTCGATGATTGCCGATCGTGAAGACAGCATTACCCTGGGGCGATCGCTCAAGGTGCTAACCGCTAGCCGCCAGACGGGGCTATTCTTCAGCTTTTTGATGATGATGACCCTCAGCCTGTTTCTGCAAGAGTCGGTGCTGGAACCCTATGGCGGCGAAGTGTTTGGCATGTCCATTGCCGAATCTACCCGGCTCAACGCCTTTTGGGGACTGGGCACGCTGATCGGCATTGCCACGACGGGCTTTCTGATCGTGCCGCGCATTGGCAAGCACCGCACCGCAAAACTGGGCTGCTATGCTGTCGCCGCCAGCTTTTTGCTGATTATTCTGGCGGGCTTTTCGGCCAATCCTCGGATGCTGAACCTGGCGATGCTGATTTTTGGACTAGCCTCCGGCGTGACGACCAACGGCGCAATCAGCCTCATGCTAGACCTCACTGCTGCGGAAACGGCGGGCACGTTCGTCGGCGCGTGGGGGCTGGCGCA
>NZ_DVEA01000328.1:0-2494 GCF_015295965.1 Thermoleptolyngbya sp. M55_K2018_002 | reverse complement strand
GGAGAAGGGGCTGGGGGATGAGGGCAACCTTGCAGAACTGGGATGCGCCCGATCAAGGCGACCGATTTTTGGCTGAGGCTAGTCTTGAAAGTAGCGGCCTAGCGTCGCGCCCGTGTGCCCCGTCGTCACCCACAGCACGGCTCTGGCGGCATCTCGCACCACCTTATCAGTCGTTTCGGCAGGCTGCGTCGAAGGCACTTCCACTGGCTTAAACTCAATACCCCGGCTACCCAAGACAATTTTGCCAATCACCCAGGCGCGACGCATGTGGTAGTCAGACGTAATTAGGTAAATGCTGCTGATGCCCTGGGATTCAAACTCATCTACCAGCGTTGTGAAGTTGGTGAGGGTATCCACTGCTCGATAGTCCAACCGGAGGCGATCGCGCTCAATTCCCGCCTCCCTAAACACCCATTCCGCATATTCTGGATTGCTGCCCGACGAAATCCAAACGGGCAGATCGGGATGCTTTCGAGCAAACTCTGCCGCAAACTGCTCTCGCGCCGTTGACCCACCCAACACCAGCACCGCCTCTGGCTCTCGCAGCAAAGCCCTGACCTCCTTGAGCGCAATATAGCCCAGCCCCAAAACCAGGGCAAAACCCAGCAGTTTGGCAAGCCCAAATTGCCGCTGGCGACGACGAGTGGTAGGAAAGATAGAAGACATGGCGCAGCGTAATGCAAATCCGAAGCAATCTTACTTGAGAGAACCCTTAAAAGGTAACCAGCCAAACCTTTTTCCGCAATCCCAATGGGCATGGGAACTTGCCTCACCGCACTTTATGGGTGCGATTTGGTGCGATTGTCTCTTCGCAGACGGTGGCTCCGCAGACGGTGGCTCCGCAGACGGTGACTCCGCAGACGGTGACTCAAGTGCTTACACTCTATCGCATCACTTTAGGGCAGATCCCAACAGGCTACAGAAATCTTTCGATTATTAGCGGGTTACTGGCTGGCTTCCACCAGGCTCCGGAGGGCAGCTTTCATTTCCGCCACGCTGGTCGTAGCTGTACCAAATTGACGGACAACAATGCTGGCGGCCAAGTTGCCCAGGATTGCCGCTTCTACGGGCGTTGCGCCGACGATTAGCCCCAGCGTCAGCGCCGCCACCACTGTATCTCCCGCGCCCGTCACGTCAAACACGTCCGTCCGGTTAAACGCAGGAACATGGTGCTGGGAACCGTCCTGGCTAAACAGGCTCATGCCCTCCTCGCCGCGAGTAATCAGCATGTGCTGGGCGCGGGTCAGACGCAGCAGATCCGCTCCTGCCTGGGCAAGGCGATTCCTAGAAGGAGCGCTTCGCGAATCGCCCCCTGTAATTCCATAGCCTACGGCTTTCTCTGCTTCCGGCAGATTGGGCGTGAAAACCGTGGCTCCAGCAAAGCGATGCAGGTCGATCTGGGTATCCACGACACAGAGAGAATGCTGCAAGGCGGCCTCGATCACCGGGGCACTCAGCACGCCGTCGCCATAGTCCGAGCAGACCACCGCATCTACGGTATTGAGGTGCTGCCGAATATAGTCCGCCAGCGCCAACTGCAAGTCTGGGTCGGCGGGCGCGTCGGACTTGCGATCGACCCGCACGATCTGCTGCGTCACAGACTGACGAGCATGGCCGGAAATGCGCGTTTTGGTAACCGTGGGGCGATCGCCATCCAGCAAAATGCCGCCCGTGTCGATGCCTGCCGCCTCGAAAATGCGCCGCAGCACTGCCCCCTGCTCGTCTTTGCCCACCAGCCCGACGGCCTTGACCTGCGCCCCCAGTTTCGCCAGGTTATAGACCGCGTTTGCGCCGCCGCCGGGAATTTGCCGCGTTTCCTCGTGCCGCAGGATCAGCACCGGAGCCTCCCGCGACAGCCGCTCCACCTGCCCCGTCAGAAACTCGTCTAGCGTCAGGTCACCCGCTACCATGACCCGCGCCTCGGTAAACCGATCCATCAGCGCGTTCAGTCGGGGGGCGATCGCCCGCAGGTGTTCCAGAAACGCTGCCTCTACCATGCGCTTGTCTCCTCTCTAGCTGGCAGGCGACGGAGCGGGTGCAGGCAGGTCTGGGCAGCGCTCATTTTCCTGCGAATATTTCACTTCAAACAAATAGGGACGAGTTTCGCCTGTGGTGTTTTCAATTGGGCGAGTCCGCACGACGGCGATCGCATCGGCGTTCAAAATGCCGTAGCCAGAACTCCGCAGCAGCGTCGGCGGCTGCACCTGCTTGCCTTCGGCATCTACCACCACACCAACCACTGCCGACGGCACTTTATCTTCATCCAGCTCTAGCTGAAGCAGGCAAGCATTCAGCGGCAGTTCGACGGCAATCTCGCGGGGTCGCACGTCATCGGGATCGGGAATTTGCACACCGCGCTGGTTAAACCAGGCAATGTAGGCCAGATTTGCGTCCGATGCTTCGGTTCCCTGCGGGTTGTAGGCAAACAGTTCCGGGCGATCGCGCTGGAGGGCTGCGAGCTGCTGAGCAGGCGACAGGGCGGGCGCGGTCGGGG
>NZ_DVEA01000249.1:0-13846 GCF_015295965.1 Thermoleptolyngbya sp. M55_K2018_002 | reverse complement strand
GGCCGCCCTCTAACAGCCGCATCACTTGGCGGCGCGAGTGAACCAGCGGCAGCACGCGGCGGCGAAACAGGTCAAAATAGCGCTCGAATTTGCCTGCGTGCCCGATACCCCGCTCGATCTCGGCTGGATGGGTATCCCAGAAGTAGCATACATCTGGCGAAAGCTGGCTGCGGCAGCGCTGGTAAAGTTCCGGTCGGTTGCGCCCCGGACGCGAGCCAATCAGCACCAGCAGTTCCTCATGCTCTAGCTCACGGTAGGCCGCGACCCGCAGTTCCAAACACGCCAACTGGGCCGGGCTAAGGTCGAGAGCGATGACTCGCGCCGGGTCTTGGGTGAGCATGGCCAGGGCATTGTCTCCCGCAGAGGCGATCGCCAGACAGGTGTCGCCGGGGCGGATATCCAGCGCCTCCAGCAAAATTTCGGCATCTTCCCAACACTGGGCGTAGCGGATGTAGGAAAAGTCGGCCCGTCGCTGCACCTCTGAGGCAGCCTGGGGCAGGGGAGCCTGCGGCATGAATTTTCGGGGCGCATGGCCACTCAAGTCGCCCGTCGGTTCCTCGGTTTCGTCGTCCACTCTACTCAACATACGCCTGCGCCCTCCTGAGACGCTTCGACGGTGGAAACCCGCAAGATGGTTCCCGTGCTGCCGTCCATTTCCACCCAGTCGCCCGTTTGCAGCGCCGTGGTCACGCCGGGAATCGACACGATTGCTGGAATGCCCATCTCCCGTGCCACAATTGCCGCATGGGACAGCAGACTGCCCCTTTCTACCAATACGCCCGCCGCCGCCGGAAACAGCATGATCCAGCCCGGATCGGTGCGCTCGGCCACCAGGATGCTGCCCGGTTTTAGTACGGCAGTTTTGGGGTCGGTAATGACCTGCACCGGAGCGCGGACGCGGCCAGGGCAGCAGCCCAGTCCTTGCAGGGTGCTGGCGTTTTGCGGCATTGGGGAACCGGCGGGTTGGGGAGTTGGCAACTGGAGGCGATCGCCCGGTGGGGGCAATTCTCGGTAGCGGTCGAATTCAGCGCGACGGACATGCACCAGTCCCTTCAGGTCGTGGCAGGTGGCCGTGCCGTCGAGCTTGCCCAAGAGTTCCTCTAGCTCCAGATAAAAGACATCGCGGGGATCATCCAGCCAGCCCTCAGCATAAAAGCGGCGACCCAGTTCCACGGCGATGCGCCGCACCCGCCCAAACACGCGAGTCCGCTCGAAGCGCAAATTTTCGCGATCGCGCACCCGTGCCCTCGCGTTCTGAAGCACCCAGTTGAACAGGAGCCGCCTCAGGGGAGCAGCCCGGAGGGACTGCTGCACTTGGGCTTCGGCGCGATGGCGCAGGGAGGGCTGGGGGACTGGGGCGATTGGCTCCATGCCGCCCTCCATGCCGCCGGATGCTTGCCCCCTGACGGCTGCCAAACTGCCCACAGAGCGCAGGAGCATCAGCGGATCGTCCTGCAATGTGGGGCTTTCGAGCTTTAGTTCTTCCAGACAGCGATCGCCAAATTTGGCCAAGTAATCCTCATATTGCGCCTGAAATGCAGGAAAGGCAGAGAGCTTGGTGCGAATGTCCCAGAGGGAACCCCGTTGCAGCAACTCGACAAGGGCAGGCGACTGGACAGCGGTGTGGGCCATCTGCTGGATGCGGCGGGCGGGTTCGGCGCTGACCATGCCGCCTTCGCCGCTGATCAGGTCGTTTTGCAGGGTTCCGGCAGCGTCGCCACACCAAGCGGCGGTGAGCCTTCGCAGCACGCCGTAGAAGATCATAGCGAAGAAGTCGTTCACAAGGGGCGCATCCCAGCGGGTCAAAAGCTGGCGCTCTAGGTCGTAGTAATGGGCGACGAGTTCTTCGGCACTGCGGGTGTCTAGCGAGGCAGCGGGCAGGCTGAGGGCCGCATCCAGACGAGTATAAAATCGGCGAATCTGATCCGGTAAGGTTAGATAATTTTTCACTAGACCCAGCAGCGTTTTGGCCAGACGCAGGCTATCGCGGATCTTATCCTGGGCAGTGGCCTGCTGGAGCGTGGCGAGGACATCGGCAGGAAGCTCCTCCTTCACGCCCATCATCTGTTCCATAAAGCGGCGATTTACTTGAAATCCGGGCAGCAGCGCCAGCACGCGATACCAGTTCAGCAAGTTGTAGTAAATCCGCCCCTGCACCAGCCCCAGCAGACAGCGGAAGGTGGAGTCCTGCTGGGCGATCGCCCCTTCCGAAACGCCCATCATCCGGCAAAATTCTCGATACACCGCTTCGTAGGCGCGGCGGGCAAAGGAAAAGGTGAGCGGCGTGGTGATGCCACCGTAGCTCTCAGCAATGTTGCTGTTGTCCCAGATGACCAGGCGGCTGTCGGGGTCGGGCTGGCCGCGCAGGGTGGTGATGGGGCGCGATTGCAGGAGGTAAAGCCGGCCCTGGGCGATCGCCCATTCGATATCCTGCGGGCAGGCAAAGTGGCGCTCGGCGCGGCGGGCAAGCTGGGCAATGTCGCGCACCTGCGCCGGAGTCAGCACTGGGTTTGCGGGGTCTTGCGGTTGGGCTGAGAGAATTTCGCCATCCCGATTCACCGTCCAGGTGTCTGCATCCGACTCGCCAGAGACGAGGGTTTCGCCCACGCCCCGCACCGCCGACACCACCGCCACGCCCCGCTGATGGGTAATCGGGTTGGCGCTGAAGGCCACGCCCGCCATCTCTGCACTGACCATGCGCTGCACCAGCACGGCCGGCGGCGGGGGCGGTTCCGCTAGCCCATGCTCGCGACGATAGGCCAGCAGGCGATCGCTCGTCGCCGATTGCCACACCTGCACAATCCGATCGCCCACCTGCTCCGGCGGCACAAACAAATAGCTCTCTAGCTGCCCCGCAAACGACAGCGTTGCGCCATCCTCCTCCACCGCCGACGAGCGCACGGCGACGAGTTCCCCCTGCGGACACAAGCGGGCGATCGCCCCCCCTAGTTCCGCCCTCACCGCCTCGGTCAGCGCGACTCCTTGCCCCGCCGTGAACGCTTCCGGCGACACCACAAACCAGTCGGGAATCGGAAACTCGCCCGTTGCGGAATACTGCAAATCATAGAGCGATCGCGCCTTGCCGCCGAGTTGGTTGGGCAGGAGGTCGGGGTCAATGGAAAAGAGAATGAAAGACATAAGGGAGGGGGAGAGGGAAAAATGGAAGAACGAAAAACGAAAAAGGAAAAACGAAAAATGGAACCTCTTCGCTTTTCGTTCTTCGTTCTTCGCTTTTCGTTTTAAGTTCTTCGTTCTTCGCTCTTCGTTCTTCGTTCTTCATTCTTCATTTTTCGTTCTTCCATTCTTCTCTCTTCCCCCTTCTACCACTCCCTACCGAACCCAGAACGGCACCAGTCCCAGAATCAGGCACACGCCCAGCACCCAAAAGCCCGTTACGCCCTGAAAGGCATCGGCCCAGGCGGGAACGGGGCGGGCAAGGAAGCGCCAGGGAGCGACCATCGCCAGGGTGAGCAGGGGCAGCACAGCCAGAACCCCCAGGGGCAGGATGCCGACGGTGCGGGCGGCCATGAGTGTGGCGATCGCCATCAGCCAGATCACCGTCAACCAGGCGATCGCGGCTCGCTGCACCCCCCACAGCGCCGTGTAGGTTTCCACACCGGGTTCTTCGTCCTGGGGAGCGCGAATTTTGCGGCCGATTTCGATGGACAGACTAATGAAATAGCTGACCCCGCAAAACCAGAGCATTCGCCAGTCGGGCACAGCCTGGGCGATCGCCCAATCACACACCATCGCAAACCCCGCCATCAGCGGCAAAATCACCGCGTGGGACAGCAGATAGGCCACGGGCCGCGCCTTGAGCCAGCGCGGGGCAAAAAACTCGCGGGTCATCAGCCCCAGGTATGCCCACACCAGTCCTAGCATTCCCACCAGCGATCGCCCGACTGCGAGTGACAGTCCCAATTGCAGCACACCTGCGGCGATCGCCACCCAACCCAACTCCGTCAGCGTCACCAACCCGCGCGGCACGGGGCGATAGGGGCGAAACTGGCGATCCGTATCGGCATCTTTGAACTCATCCGCGACGCGCAATTGCAGGAAAAACAGAAACAGACAAGGGAAGGCGATCGCCCATGCACCCACTGGAAACGCCGCCGCGCCCCGCACCAGCGCCCCATAGCCTACCGCCCCCGCCGCAAACGCCGCAATCAGCAGCCCGTTGGTCAACAGGGGAAAGCGTTCTTTTTGGTAAGTCCACCAGCGGTTCATGGCAAAACAGGCTCATCAAAACAAACTCAACTGCTGCGGTTCTTCGGGGGGTTGGGCGATCGCATCCCAGGGCAGAGGGGGTACGGGTGCGTCCGCCTGCTCTAGCCAATATTGAAACTGTCTGGCGTTGCGGGGAGAATGTTCCTCCACGGGACAATGGATAAATAAGTAAACTCGCTTGTCGGCTTGCAGCCATTCGGTGATTTGCCGTGCCCAGTCCTGAAAGTAAGGTTCGTTGAAGTCGAGGCTGGGATGGCTAATGTAGCGAATCAGCGCCGTGTCGGTGGTGAGGGTTTTGTGGAGCGGCACGCGGGGCTTTTTGCGCTCTGACCGGATCTGGGGGTCGTCGGGGCAGTCGTAAATCGGGCGCGTGTCGAGTAAGACGCGGCTTGTGTGGTAGCCTGCCAGCAAATAAGTTAGCTCGATGGCATTGACCTCTCGAAACCAGTCCAAATGCCGGACTTCAACGGCTAGTTCGGCGCGGTCGTGGGGCCAGCCGGCCAGAAATGTCCGCAGGTCGTCTTGCTGGGCAGGGCCATAGCTGGGCGGAAGCTGGAGAAACATCGGGCCGAGGCGATCGCCCAGTCCTGCCATGCGATCCAAAAAGGCGATCGCCGCTGGCAGTTGCGGAGCCAGCAAGCCCTGATGCGACACATCGCGCGGCAGCTTGGGGCAAAAGTGAAACCCCGCAGGCGTGTCCATTACCCAACGCTGCACGGTCTGCTCGTCGGGCGTGGAATAAAAGGTGGTGTTGCCTTCCACGGTTGTAAACCGCTGCCCATAAAGCCGCAGAAAATCTGCCGACCGACTCCCGCTGGGATAAAATCCGCCCACCCAGGCTTTATATGCCCAAATCGCACAGCCAATCCGAAACATAGCGAAACCGCAGGAGTTGCGAGTAGGTTAAGTATTCAAGAACAGTATTTCAGAACAATATTCAAGAATAAAACGACCCTCTGCTTCTTAACGCTAACATCTGATTCGGACAGAATGAGCGATCGCCCTTCTCTCAATCGCCATATCCTTGGCGCAGCCTTTTGGCGATCGCCCATTTTGCAGCACCGACACGTCTGGGCGATCGCCCCCATTGATTTTGAGTGATTTCGATTTTGAGTGATTTCGATTAATTTTGACCCCGGACGGCGAAATGCTCGTCCACAAGGGCTTTGTGAGGTTCATCCTCCACGATTGGCTCAGTACCACAAACGGCGCTGAAACTCTTTCAACTCCGGATCTGAATGGGCATCACCAGATAGGTCATTTTCAGTCCACCCAGCGGCGTTAGAATTGCCGGACTCGTTGCCGTGTTGCACTGCATCTGTACCTCACTCGTGTTCAGCACCTTCAGCCCTTCCAGCAGATAGCGGACGTTGAAGGCAATATCTAAACTATCACCAGAGATCTGGGCTGGAAGCGCCTCGCGACCGCTACCCACGTCTGGCGCATCGACAGAAATGACCACTTCTTGCCCCGCTGCGTCCAGGCTAAATTTCACGATGTTGTTTTTCTTGTCGGCTAGTACGGAAATGCGCTCCAGTGCCCCAATCAGCAGCTTGCGCTCGACGGTCATCTGGCGCGAAAACTGACGAGGAATCAGCTGGCGATAGTTGGGATACTGCCCTTCCAGCAGACGACTGGTAAGGCGCTGATTGTCCCACTGAAACAGCAGTTGTCCCTGGTCAAATCGGAGAGAGATCGCCTCTCCTGCTGGGTGCAGTTGCAGCATCCGCTCCAGTTCCCGCAGCGCCTTGCCAGGAACCGTGACATCAAACGCCGTTTCAGCCCCACCGTCTGCGTCCCCGTCTGCTGCGTCCGACTTCACGGTATTCACCACCGATAGTCGGTGTCCATCCGTCGCCGCAAACTCCATCTCGCTAGCCGCTACCGCCACATGCACCCCCGTCAGCACTTGCTTGGTTTCGTCTGTGCTAGCCGCAAACAGCGCCCCCCGCAACCCATCGATCAATTGCTCTACCGGCAAATAGACCGCTTCCCCTGACTCCACCGTCGGCAATTCTGGATATTCGGTCGCATCGAGGCCCTGCACCTGGTAGCGGCCCAGTGCCGAGGTCAGCGTGGCCAGGCTGCTGTCTGCCTCTGTACTGAGGGTGATTTCCTCATTGGGCAGGCGCGATACGATATCGCTCAGCAGCTTGGCGGGTAGCGTCAGCAGGCCCCCCTCTTCCACCTGCGCCGAAAAGCTCGTCTGCACTCCCAAGCTCAGGTCAAACCCGGTCAGGCTGATTTCCTGCTTGTCTTCGTCCGCGTGCATCAGCACGTTTGCTAGCACCGGATGGCTCGGATTTGAGGGCACAGCACGGCTCACCAACGACAAGTGGGCATTGAGTTCGCTCTGTGGGCAGGTAAGTTTCATGGCGGGAACAAAAAAGAACTCAGCAGGCAGGTTTGCGGAGCAGTGAACTGGGGAACCCTTGGGAAACCCTATAGCTAAAGCAGCTAAAGTGCCAATCGGTAGCCGATCTCCAAAAGGGTTGGAACGTCATCCTAGCACCGTTTCCCGTCAGGTTGAAACTGGGCAACCGGGCACTATCTTAGAGCGGGTTCGGAAAATTCTTTAAAGATTGAAAGGATAGTAGTAGGGCCTGTGGAAAGTGTGGAAAAAGTTGGGGATCAAAGGCCAAATCGTGGTCGGAATCTGATCTAGCCTGTGGAAAACTTGTGGAAAACGTCGGTCTTTTTCCACAGCATTCCTCAGATTGCCAGACTTTTCCACGATCGAAACCCGCTTTCCACGATCGTTTCAACAGGTTTTCCACAGATATCCACAGGTTTTCCACAGGGTGAGGGGGGTAAGTTTTTTCCTTTCTTTAGAATCCTTTTAAGCACGGTTGGAAAACTTTGAAAAAATTGACCTGCTTCAGGGAAACCTGATTTTTAGAGTATTGGAGGTATTCCAAGTATTGGAGGTATTCCAAGCCGGATACTAGTGGCATAAGGGTGTAAGCATTGGGGGTAGGTGTTGTCCGCTGGACTCGACCCGCAATCAGGACTCGATTTCCCTCGACGCGACTGAACAGAGACGCGACTGAACAGATTTGCATGACGACCGCATCCTGGAACCTAAGCCGTGTCAGACTTGCCTGAGCCTATTTCTACGTCTCGGTTGCACCCAGATGCCGACAGGCTGTCTGATTTGGGTGCGGCTTCCGATGCCGTGCTGCGGGAGCAGGAGCAGTTTCTCCGCAGCATCTACGAGGGTGTGAACTTCTCGGTGTTTGTGTGCGACGTGCGGGAGAATGGCGACCTGTACGTGGCAGGGTGGAACCCCATCAGCGAGATGGATGTGGGCAAGCGCTCGGCGGATGTGGTTGGCAAGACGCTGGAAGAAGTGTTTGGCCCGGAGCAGGGCGGCGAGATTGCCCGTCGATTTCGCACCTGTGTCGAGCGGGCTGACGTGTATACCTATGAGGAACTCCGGGTCTTTCAGGGGAAAGAGCGCTGGTTTTTGACGACGCTGAACCCGCTGAAGGATTGCAATGGGCGCGTGTATCGACTGGTGGGCACGGCGATGGACATCACCGATCGCCGTTTGGCTGAGGCGGCGCAGCGGGAGAGTGAGGAGCGGTTTCGGCTGGTGGCTGAGCGCACGGGCCAGTTGATTTATGATTGCGATTTTCAGACGGGGCAGATTCTCTGGGCGGGGGCGATCGCCAGCATCACGGGCCACAGCCCCGAAGCATTTCAGCAATTTGGCTTTGAAGGCTGGAAGGAGCGGGTGCATCCCGATGATTTGCCCGATGTGATGTCGCGGCTAGAGCGATCGCTGCAACTGCGGCTGCCCTATCAGGTGGAGGAATATCGCTTTCGCAAAGCAGACGGCAGCTATATCTACGTGCAGGACAGCGGCGCGTTTGTGGAGAACGAGGCGGGCGAGGTCTATCGGATGGTCGGCACGATTAGCGACATTACCGAGCGCAAGCAGGCCCAAGTGAAACTGCAACAGTCGGAAACCGAACTGCGGCAAAAGACCCAGGATTTGCAAGAAACGCTGATCGAGCTACAGCGCACCCAGAGCCAGATGATTCAAAACGAAAAAATGTCGAGTCTGGGGCAGCTCGTGGCGGGGGTGGCGCATGAAATCAACAACCCGGTGAACTTTATCTATGGCAACCTCACCTACGCCAGCCAATACATCCGGGAACTGCTAGACATTATCCATCTCTATCAGCAACACTATCCCGAACCACATTCCACGATCCAGGAACGTGCAGAAAAGGTGGATCTGGATTTTCTGATGCAGGATTTGCCGAAGCTGCTGGCCTCGATGAAGGTGGGGGCGGATCGCATTCAAAAGATTGTCGCGTCGCTGCGGACGTTTTCTCGCATGGACGAAGCCGAGATGAAGGTGGTGGACTTGCATGAGGGAATTGAGAGTACGCTGATGATTTTGCAGCATCGGCTGAAGCCGCGCCCTGTGCCAGGAACCAAGGGGGAGGAGTGTGTGGCGATCGCCATTGAAAAAGACTATGGCGACCTGCCAGAAATTGAGTGCTACGCGGGCCAGCTCAACCAAGTCTTTATGAACCTGCTGAGCAATGCGGTGGACGCGCTGGAAGAAGAACTGGAGCGGCGACCGGGGTTTGAGCCGAAAATTTTGATTCGGACGCAGCGGGTGGGCGCAGATCGGGTGTGTGTGGCGATCGCCGACAATGGCCCCGGCATTCCACCAGCCGTTCAGCAGCGGCTATTTGACCCGTTTTTTACGACAAAGCCCGTCGGTAAGGGAACGGGGCTGGGGCTGGCGATCAGCTATCAGGTGGTGGTCGAAAAGCATGGCGGCGATCTGCGCTGCCTCTCTGCCCCCGGCGAGGGCACCACGTTTGAAATTGAGATTCCCTTCGTTTCGGGGCAAACTCCAGAGTCTACCCAAAATTCGGCCCCCCCGGTAAACTAGGGAAGGGAAATATTACATCTTGCTTAACGTAGAGCTTAATCGCAAGTTTTATGCTGATGACTGCCTCTTTCGCACCGATGGCGATGGCTGCTGCGCCCACGATCGCCCCCGATAAGACAAGTCAGACAGTCCGCAAACCCTACCCAAATTACAAAGTCATCGTGCTAAACGACGACTTCAATACGTTCCAGCATGTGGCCGAGTGCCTGATGAAGTACATTCCGGGCATGTCGGGCGATCGCGCTTGGGATTTGACCAATCAGGTTCACTATGAAGGGCAGGCTACGGTCTGGGTAGGTCCGCAAGAGCAAGCCGAACTCTATCACCAGCAGCTTCGCCGCGAAGGGCTGACGATGGCTCCCCTGGAAGCCGCTTAGGTGGTGGGATGCCTGTGGGATGCCCGTAGGATGAAGGGTGAGTGCCGGGATACCCGTCCCTGGCTGGTTGCTCCTTCTGCAATAAACCTGCAACTCCATAGAGGGTGTTTGAAAAGGTATCGCCTGTAATGTTAAGCACTCAGAGATCCCCCCTTAGCCCTCCTTGAAAATGGGGGAACCGCCTTAAAGTCCCCCTTTTAAGGGGGATTTAAGGGGATTCTGCACGCTTTGCTACAAACAGTAGGACTTTTCAAACATCCTCATTAGTGCAATTCCCTAGAGCAATTCCTTGGGGCAATTCCTCAGCGTGGCCACCGTCTTCCCCTAAAATGCTATTCGGGGAGCGGGTGTTGGGTCAATGCATCCTGTAATCCGCTTTCATGCAGGGAAAGAGTAAACGTGAGAACCGAAAGCAAGCCTGTCAACTTGTATTGGTGTATCAGGCTGGCTCTCCGTTCTGATTTCTATTTCGTTAGCAAGGCGGGGCGATCGCCCTACCCTCTAACCCCTGCAACAACTGAACCCTTGCGCTGGAGAAAGAACAGTGGATTTATCGCGTATTCCCCCTCAGCCAAAGCCCGGCCTGATCAACGTGCTGATCGAGATTCCGGCGGGCAGCAAAAACAAGTACGAGTTTGACAAGGACATGAACGCCTTCGCGCTGGATCGGGTGCTGTACGCCTCGGTGCATTATCCCTACGACTATGGCTTTGTGCCCAATACGCTGGCGGACGATGGCGACCCGCTGGACGGCATGGTGATTATGGATCAGCCCACTTTTCCCGGCTGCGTGATTGCGGCGCGGCCGATTGGAATGCTGGAAATGGTGGATGGGGGCGATCGCGACGAGAAGATCCTCTGTGTGCCCGACAAAGATCCCCGCTATGCAGGGGTCAAGTCTCTGGCAGACCTAGCTCCCCACCGCCTGGACGAAATTGCCGAGTTCTTCCGCACCTATAAGAACCTGGAGAAAAAGGTGACGGAAATTTTGGGTTGGAAGGATGTCGATCAGGTGTTGCCGCTGGTGGAGCAGTGCGTCGCAGCTTACAAGTAGCCTGGAGACGATCCACTTAGCGATCGGCCGGGGCGATCGCCCTGCTTACCCTAATCTCCGCGTGCAACAACCCGTCTGGAGTTCATGCTCTGGGCGGGTTTTGCCTTTGGGGTTTGACCCACGCTGAACCCGGTTTGCAACGCCTGATTACGTCAATCGGCTGCAAGTGTTGTAATCTATTCCCCAAGACTGAACCCTTGCCCCCACCTAAATATAGCTGTACTCATGACCTCCAACCGCTTTTCCCGCACCACACGCCGTCGCTTTTTGCAATTTTCTGCTGCTGCCGTTTCGGGTGTGGCTCTGAGCAACTGCGGCCCGTCGGAGTCTGGTGCGGCTCCGGGCGCTGTACCCGCCGCTGACAGCAGCCCCGCCACCACGGCCGCTGGCCCGCTGTACATCTACACCTGGGCAGACTATTCCAGCCCCGCGCTCTACCAGCGGTTTCAAGAGAAAACGGGTATTGAGGTGATTGCCGATGTGTATGACGGCAACGAAGTCATGCTGGCCAAGATGCAGGCAGGCGGCGGCAACCAGTACAGCATTCTGTATCCGTCGGACTATATGGTGCGGCAGATGATCGAGTTGGAGATGCTGACCAAGATTGATCAGTCGCAGTTGCCAGGGCTGGCAAACTTGCGCGATCGCTGGCAAGACCCGCTCTACGATTCCAAAAACGCGCACAGCGTCCCCGTCAGTTGGGGCACGACCGGATTTATCTACAACAGTAACGTACTCAATCCGGGCCCCGAAGATTGGGATTACCTTTGGGAAAATAAGGATAAGCTAGCCCGCAAGATGACGCTGCTCGATGACCCCCGCGAAACGATGGGCGCAGTGCTGAAGTCCTTAGGATATTCCTACAATTCCACCAATCCCGCTGAGCTACAGGAAGCCTACCAAAAGCTGCGGGAGCTAAAGCCTGCGGTGCGGGCGTTCGAGTCCTTTGGGTGGGAAGATCGGCTGATCGCGGGCGATCTGGTGCTGTGCATGACCTACTCGATTTTGGGCAATGCGCTGCCCGCAGAACATCCTGAACTGAAATACGTGATCCCCAAAAGCGGCACCTCAGTTTGGACCGATACGATGGTGATTCCTACGACTGCGCCGAATGTGGACGCGGCTTACGAGTGGATGAACTTCATGCTCGACCCCGAAACGGCTGCGTTTGCCTCCAGCGAACTGAAGTTTGCCACGCCCAACCAGAAGGCATTTGATCTGCTGCCTGCGGAACTTCGGTCTAATACGAACCTGTACCCTGACGATGCCATGATGGCCACGTTTGAGGGTATTAAGGATTTGGGTGCGGAGAATGAGCAGTATGACAAGCTGTGGACCCAGTTGAAAGCCAGTTAAGGGTTCAGTTCAGGCTTCGGGTGCAATATGACGTGCCCAAAGCCCGAATCTTTCTCCTGAATCTTTCTATAGCTGATACCGCTCTTCCAGCCAGACGCGCACTTCAGCTTCCGAGGCAAAGGTGGCGGAGCAGTTGCTGGTGGGATCGTAGACATGCCAGACGAGGTTGCCAGAGCGATCGCCCGTTTGCCAGACACGGGGTTCGGGTGCGCCGCCAAAGCGGTTGAAGACTGCTTCGATGCGCTTGCCCAGGGCCCGCATTTTCTGCAACCGAGTCTTCGTGGTGAGGCGTTCCAGGCTGTCGAGGCTGCTGAGGCTGTCGATATTAATCAAATCTGGGCAGGGCTGATTCAAGGATTCGGATGGGCTACGCATGGCGGATTCTCCAAGGGGATAGTGGGTTTGGAAGGGGTCTCTAGATAGCGGATGCTCCCACTCTAGACAGCGCGACTTGGAGAATCAAAAGTTTATATGAATCTAATTCATGAATGAAATTCATGGATGAATGGAGGCAGAGCGGATAATCTGAGAGGGTCAGGAGATAGGTGACAGCGGCTTAGGAATTGCTCGTCCTGGCCGATTCAAACTCGTCCCAATCTGCACTTCACTCCATTACCTCCTCATGCAGGCAATTGCTATGAACCAGGACAATATCAAGCTTTCGCAACTGCGGGCGCTGGTGGCCGTGGCAGAATCGGGCAACTTTGGCGAGGCAGGGCTGCAACTGGGCGTGTCGCAGTCGGCGGTGAGCCATGCGATCGCCACTTTGGAGTCTGAATTGGGCGTGATCTTGTTCACGCGGGGGCGACGCGGGGCGCATTTAACCCCGGTGGGCGATCGCATCCTGGGCCATGCCCGCCAAATGCTGCACCTGCTGGAGGTGATGGATAAGGAAGCCAACCTGGCCAAGGGACTCCAGGGCGGCCAGGTGCGGGTGGCCTCGTTTCGCAGCGCGGCGACGCACCTCCTGCCCGACATCATCGCGGAGTTTCGGCAAGACTATCCCGGCATCACCGTCAGCATTGAGGAATTTCGCGGAGCCGCCGAGATCGAGCAAAGCCTGCGCGAAGGACGGGTCGATATTGCCCTGTTTTGCTGGGGCGCGTCGGTGGAAGAATTCGACACTTGGACGCTGTGCCAGGATGAATACGTGGCGCTGCTGCCGCCCGATGCCGAGTTGCAGCATTCTCCGCTGACCTGGGAGGAACTGACGAGCTTTCCGATGATCATGCCCGTCGATACCGACCACTGCTATTACCTGATTCGTACCCACTTGGCGGCGCAGAAGGTTCCTATTCAACCCGCCTACAAGATCAGCGAAGATTCCACCATCGTCAGCATGGTGATGCGGGGGCTGGGCGCAACCATCATGGCGCAACTGGCCGCCGAGCCGCTGCCGCCGGGAATTCAGGTGCATCCGCTGCCCGTGCCGCTGATGCGCGAGTTTCAGGTGGCGGTTCGCAAAGATGCGCTGCATCCGCCTGCGGTCTACGCCTTTTTGGATGCGCTGAGGCGGTCAGCCCCGCCAAAACAGCAGCCAAATTCCGGCGATCGCCACCAGCACCCCCAGCACCGCCCGGAGACTCACGCGATCGCCCAGCGCAACGGCAATCGGAATCACAAATAGCGGGCTGGTGGCCAGCAGCGATTGGGCGACACCCGCTGGCGCAAACTTCAGGGCGGTTTGCTGGAGCCAAATGCCCAGAAACGTGCTGGCAAAGGCCGTCCCGGCGACGATGCTCAAAAAGCGGGGCGATCGCAACTGACCCATCTCCTTGCCCACGCTGCGAAACTGCGGCGGTTTGACCAAGAGCCACAGCAGCACCACCGCCAGCCCCGCCACCAGCCGGATCAGCGTGCCCCACAGCGGGCTGATGTCGGTGGTCGAAAGCGCCGCCCGCGAGAGGACGGCCCCGC
>NZ_DVEA01000070.1:0-2515 GCF_015295965.1 Thermoleptolyngbya sp. M55_K2018_002 | reverse complement strand
CCGCCTCTCATGCTATGCGGACGGGCGCGAAGACCTGCCTCATTGAGCTAACGCCGTGGATGGGCGGACAGCTTAGCTCCCAGGGGGTGTCTGCGGTAGACGAGTCCAGAAACATGCTGGAGCGGAATAACTTTTCGCCAAGCTGGCAGAGCTTCAAGGGCTTTATCTTGCAGCAGCCTGTTACGCTACCTGCCTGGACGGGTATCACCGCACCCCTCACAGTCGCCCAGATCAATAGCTGCTGGGTTGGGCGGCTGTGTTTTCCGCCGCAGGTGGGGGCTGTGGTATCGCAGGAGTGGCTCAAGCGGGCGGCGCAATATTCCACAAGCAGCAAGTGGAGCGCGTTTACCGCCTTCAAGGGCGCAGAGTTTGACGAAACAGGACGGTTTATCACCGCGATTTATGCCGTGCGGCGATCGCCCCGGGAATCTGGCTATGTGCCCCAGGGCCGCCCGTCGGTGGAGCTAGCCACCTGGTATGCCTGGGAAGACGATGCCACCTTCCGCAAAACCCCGATCAAGCTCCAGCCGCCGCCCGGAAAGCGGATGATCGTGATTGACGCAACGGATACGGGCGAAGTGGTGGGCTGGGCCAAGGTGCCGCTACGCATTGGTTCCGACTCGCGCAACACCACGGGGGAAACCAACGCCGCCGATTTCGACAATCCAGAATGCACCCAGGCGTTTACCTTTCCCTTTGCAATGGGCATCCGCGCCGATGGCGGCCAGAGCATCAAGACCCTGGAATACGTCCAGTCGTTTTATCCTCGCGCCGAGCATATGCGGGTCTACACGCTAGAAGGCGTGCCGATGTTTCACGGGCGCAGCTTTTTTAACTATCGGCGGATCGTCAGCCTGAATCGCAGCGACCCCTTCTTTGGCAGCCCCGTCCTCAACGACATTACGCTGGTCAACTGGACGCAGGGCAACGACTGGAACTGGATGAATCCGCCGCTAATCCTGACACCCGAAAAGCTCATGCAAACCGGGCAGTATCAAAACTGGATGGGCGGCGTGTCGCTGCGGTCTATGCGCCATGCAGAAAATCACGCGCTGATGTTTGCCCATTGGCTCCTGGAGCAGCCGCCCGATCCAGCGCTGCCGTTGGCCTACCTAGCGGGGGCCGATTCCCCTATGGGGACGGTTTCTGGGCTAAGCATGTTGCCCTACATCCGCGAGGGGCGGCGAATCCTGGGGCGACCGGCCTACGGACAGACGGAGTTTATGCTGCGCGAGGCTGACCTGCGGGAAGACATGGAAGGACGAGACTTTCGGGCAACTGCGGTAGGTGTGACCCATTACGATATTGACATTCACGGCTGTCGCTATCGCAACTGGGAGCCGACGGGCGAGGCAGTCAAAGCTTCAGTGAAAGAATATTACATTCGCCCCGTGCAGATTCCCCTCGAAAGCCTGATTCCGCAGGGCGTGGAGAATCTGCTGGTGGGCGGAAAGGCGATCGCCGCCACGCACATCGCCACGGCCATGACCCGTGTTCACCACGGCGAATGGACCATTGGCTCGGCGGCGGGGGTGACGGCCGGCTGGCTGGTCGATCAACCCGATTTGCAGCCTGCCCAGATCGTCCCTCAAGGAAAAATGCCACAACTGCAACAGTACATGATTGAGCAAGGCTTGCGGCTGGATTGGTAGACGCAGTGATCTAGGGGAGCAGCGATCCAGGGCAGCAGCTAGGGATTGGGAGCGGCTAGGGGTTGACCGATTCCATCTGCCAGCCATCCCTAGTTTCAAAATAGCGATCGCGGCTTTGGGGGTGAGTGCTCTTGGGTTCATCGCCGTGCCCAATACTCCCCGCTATTTGCCCCAAGCGGAAATGGCCCGGTGGGTGGGATCCCTGCCCAAAACCCTGGAAAAAGTAGGCGTCTTTTTGGATCATTCCCCCACAGCCATTGCAACCTGGGTAGAGGGAACGGGCCTGACGGCGGTACAGTTGCACGGCCAAGAATCTCCAGATGACTGCCATCAGTTGGCAGCCTTGTTGCCCGGGATCCACCGCATCAAAGCCCTGCGCATTCGCCACCTTCAAGACTTGGACAAAGCGGCTGCCTATGTGGGCTGCGTGGAAACCCTGCTGCTCGATGCCCATCATCCCCACCGAGCGGGCGGAACCGGGCAAACCCTCAATTGGCCAGCACTAGCTCAGGGATCCCTGCCTTTGCCTTGGATCCTGGCAGGCGGACTGAACCCAGACAACATCCAGCAGGCCCTCCTCCAAGTGCAACCCCAAGGCATCGATCTTTCCAGTGGTGTGGAAGCCAAACCGGGCGACAAAGATCTGGGCAAGGTTCGTCGCCTCCTCCAGCACATCCGCGCTCAAGGGTGGGAGATCGCCCCCTCTTTGCCCCTGTAACCCAAGCCAGCTGGGATCCCTACTGTAACGAGTTGAGGTCTAGCCCCGGTTCAAATACCTGCTCCTTCACCTCGCCAAATTGGCCCATCACCCCCAGGTCGCGGTTGTTGAAGGTGACCAGAACGCCGCCCGCATTGCCCGTGCG
>NZ_DVEA01000127.1:0-13954 GCF_015295965.1 Thermoleptolyngbya sp. M55_K2018_002 | reverse complement strand
ATCTGTGGTTCCTGACGGAATCCCTGCGCTGGGGCTTCCATAAGAACACGCTGACGGATCTGGATGTGGCTAAGCGCATCATCGACGAGGTGAACCGGGAAGACCTGTGGCGTGAAGCGGCTCAGGAAGCCGGATTTACTGCGGACGTGCCCAGTGGAACCAGCCGGGGCGTAGAAACCTTCTTTGACGGCGTGAAATTCGATCCGGAGAATCCTGAAGCTTATCTCAAGAGCCTCAAGATCAAGGCTGCTTAGGGGTTAGGAGTTGGGGGTTAGGGTGGGAGATTGGAAGAACGAAAAGCGAAGAGCGAAGAGCGAACAACGCAGCCCTGACCCCTGATTCAAGTCGCCCTGTTTCTCCTATGTTCACGCCTATCTTTGCTTAAGCATTCTAACTATGTATTTTCGCTGGCTTTGATCAACGGCAGATCTGGGCTATTTCCGTCCATCTAATTCCGTCAATCTAGCGTTTCATTCGGGAGGTTTTATGGCAGTTGGTATTCATTCTCGTTCTCGTGCTACGGGCTGGCAAAGAACCATGCAGTCTTTTATGAAAGGTTCTGCGTCGAACTTTATCTTACCTATTCTGGGTATTTTGGCGTTTCTAATCATTTGGCAGGTTCTCTCCAGCGCTGGACTGATTGCGCTGCCGGGGCCGCTGCAAGTGATTACGGATGATCGCAGCCGTTATCTGATTACGCATCCGTTTTATTACAACAGCGACCTGGATCAGGGCTTGTTTCGGCAGACGATGATTAGCTTGGGTCGTGTGGCAAGGGGATACATCGCAGCGGCGATTGTCGGAATTACGCTGGGCATCATTGTGGGCAGCAACAAAGTGATTGATAAATCACTCGATCCTCTGTTCCAGTTTTTGCGAATGGTTGCGCCGCTGGCCTGGGTTCCCATTGCACTGGCTGCGCTGCGGCAAAACGAACCGGCGGCGCTGTTCGTGATTTTCATTACGGCGATCTGGCCGATTTTGATCAACACCGCAGTCGGCGTGCGGGAAATTCCTCAAGACTACAAAAACGTGGCCCGCGTGCTGCAAATTTCCAAGCAAAAGTATTTCTTTAAGGTGTTGCTGCCTTCGGCGCTGCCCTATATCTTCACTGGGCTGCGGATTGCCATCGGTCTGGCCTGGCTGGCGATTATTGCGGCGGAGATTGTGATGTCGGGTGTGGCGGGAATTGGCTTCTTTATTTGGGATGCGTATCAGCAGAACTACGTGACTGAAATTATCGTGGCGGTGATCTATATCGGCGCGGTTGGTCTGGCGCTCGATCGCCTGATGGCCTTCATTCAGCGCAAGATTGTGCCGAATGCCTAAGGGTTGGGATGCCGAGGTTCGGGTTCTCGCTTGCGAGAAGGCGAGATGGCGTAATCCTATCCGCGTCCTTACCCGCCAATATTCTGAAGCGCAGTTGCCTCAGTTTCCAAATACTCCAATACCCATTTCTCACAACGTCCTATGTCTCTCTTTGTTGCGGTTGATCAGGTCGAAAAGGTTTTTTCGCTCTCCGGCGGCGGGCAGTATGTCGCGCTGAAGGGCATTGATCTGGAGATCAAAAAAGGTGAGTTTGTTTCGCTGATTGGTCACTCTGGCTGTGGCAAGTCCACGCTGTTGAATATGATTGCGGGGCTGGATTTGCCGACGGATGGTGTGGTGACGCTGGAGGGGCAGAAGGTATCGCGTCCTGGCCCCGATCGCATGGTGGTGTTTCAAAACTATTCGCTGTTGCCGTGGCTGACCGTGCGCGAAAACATTGCGCTGGCGGTGGATGAGGTTTTGACGGATCTGCCTAAGGCAGAGCGGCGGGAGATTGTTGAGCAGCACATCAATCTGGTGGGGTTGCAGCACGCGGCTGACAAGCCTCCAGCGCAGCTTTCGGGCGGGATGAAGCAGCGAGTGGCGATCGCCCGTGCCCTGGCCATCCGTCCTAAGCTGTTGCTGCTGGATGAACCCTTTGGGGCGCTGGATGCGCTGACTCGCGGCAATCTGCAAGAGCAGTTGATGAAGATCTGCGAGGCAAACCAGGTGACGGCGGTGATGGTGACGCACGACGTGGACGAGGCGGTATTGTTGAGCGATCGCATCGTCATGTTGACCAACGGCCCTGCCTCGAAAATTGGCGGCATCCTGGAGGTGGATATTCCCCGCCCGCGTCGCCGTATGGAAGTCGTGAATCATCCCAGCTACTACAGCCTGCGCTCGGAAATTATCTACTTCCTGAATCAGCAGAAGCGGATTAAGAAACTGCGGGCTAAGAAAACGACGGCGATCGCCCGTCATGGCTTAGAAAAGGTCAACCTGGAGCTTGGCTTTGTGCCGCTGACGGCCTGTGCGCCGCTGGTAGTGGCCAAGGAAAAAGGATTCTTTGCCAAGCACGGACTGGACGAAGTATCGCTGGTGCGCGAAAGTAGCTGGCGCGGCATTGTAGACGGTATCGCGGGCGGTTATCTGGATGCGGCCCAAATGCCCGCAGGGATGCCCGTCTGGCTGACGGTCGGCGGACATCAGGACACGCCTTTGCCGATTGTGTCGTCGCTAACGATGACCCGCAACGGCAACGCCGTCACCCTTGCCAAAAAGTTCTACGAACAGGGCGTGTATACTGCCACAGACTTCAAGCGGATGCTGCTGGAATCGACCGAGCAGCAGCATACTTTGGGCATGGTGCATCCGTCGTCGATGCATAACTTACTTTTGCGCTACTGGCTGGCATCCGGTGGCATCGATCCCGACCGGGATGTGTCGCTGAAGACAATTCCACCGGCGCAGATGATTGCGGATTTGAAAGCCGGAACGATCGACGGCTACTGCGTCGGCGAACCCTGGAACCTGCGGGCAGCAATGGAGGATGCGGGCTTCACCGTTGCAACCGACCTGGAAATTTGGCAGGGACATCCCGGCAAGGTGCTGGGCGTGCGCGAAGACTGGGCAAATACCCATCCGAACACGCACATCGCGTTGGCGAAAGCACTTTTGGAAGCCTGTCGGTATTGCGCCGACCCAGAAAACGAACCAGACGTGCGATCGCTCTTGGCCCGGCGAGAATACATCAGCACGAATATCGATTACATCCATCTGGGCGACCCCAATACATTCGTGTGCAACCTGGATCGGCCCATGCGCGAGTATGCCCATCATCTGTTTTTTGGCGACGGTGTGAATCGTCCCAGCCGGACGGAGCATCTGTGGATGATGACGCAAATGGCCCGCTGGGGCGAGATTCCCTTCCCTCGCAACTGGATGGAAATTCTGGAGCGCGTCTGTCGTGTGAGTGTGTTCAGCACTGCCGCGAGAGAACTGGGCATTCTGGACATCAAGTATCATCGCGGGCCAATCACCCTGTTCGATGGCGCAACGTTTGATGCCGAAGATCCGATTGCTTATCTGAACAGTCTGGAGATCAAGCGCGACTTTAGCGTTGCCGAAGTCGCAATCGACTCGCGTCCCCTTGTTGCGGCTTAGGGCAGGTGTTAAAGCCCTTCGATCCCCCCTAGCCCCCCTTAGAAGGGGGAAACCGAGCCGAACCACTCCGGAAGTCCCCCTTCATGAAGGGGGATTTAGGGGGATCGACTCAAGGCAATCGACGACCTAGAAAGTTTTAGAGCGCTGCTTAGAAGTTAGGAAACCGATTCTCCTAAATCTTTCCTAGTTAAGGTAATTGCCGAACCAGTTCCCGGCTTGTCCTTCCCGTATTCCTCCCAATCTTCCTATGCAAGTCATCACTAGTGCTTCACCGCTTTCCAAAATTCATTCCATCGCTAGAGATATGCCGCTCCTATCCCTTGAAAACATTAGCAAGGTCTACCCTACGCCCAATGGGCCCTACACTGTTCTCGAAGATGTGAATCTATCGATTCATGCTGGTGAGTTTATCTGTGTCATTGGGCATTCGGGCTGCGGAAAATCGACTCTGCTCAACATGGTGTCAGGATTTAGCACGCCAACGACAGGTAGCGTGTTGCTGAAGGGTGTGCCCATTGTGAAACCAGGGCCGGATCGGATGGTGGTGTTTCAGAACTATTCCCTGCTGCCCTGGCTGACGGCGTTTGAAAATGTTTATCTGGCGGTGGATGCTGTTTATCCTGAGAAGCCGGAAGCCCAGAAACGGGCGATCGCCCGCGATCATCTGGCGCTGGTGGGGCTGTCCGACGCGATGGATAAGAAACCGCCCCAGCTTTCTGGAGGGATGAAGCAGCGAGTGGCGATCGCCCGCGCCCTGGCCACACGCCCCGAAGTGCTGATTCTGGATGAACCCTTTGGCGCACTGGATGCCATCACCAAGGAGGAATTGCAGGAGGAACTGCTGACCATTTGGAATGAGCATCGCTGCACTGTGCTGATGATCACCCACGACATTGACGAGGCGCTGTTTCTAGCCGATCGCCTGGTAATGATGACCAACGGCCCGGCTGCGAATATCGGCGAAATCCTCACGATTCCTTTTGCGCGTCCTAGAAATCGGGAGCTGATTATGGAAGATCCCGAATACTACAAACTGCGGAACTACGCGCTGGATTTCCTCTACAATCGCTTCGCCCACGATGATGTGTAGAAGCCAGCTCGTGTAGAAGCTCGCCTATGTAGAAGCCAGCGAGAAGGAGCGGGCATAGAGGCAAGATAGAGCGTTCAACCGCTCACGCAATGGCAGTCTCCAGTCAGTCTGCTTCGGCTGCGGTTGTCCCCTATTTAGAAGGTGGGGTATGCTGCGACTAGGTTTTCGACCCATCTCCGGTCGGAAGCTTCTCGGAAGCTTCGGAAACTGAGGTTTCCCTGTCTGCTAGCACTGTCACCCTAAGCCGAACGCTATGCGTGCTTTATTGCTCTATCCGCTCTTTCCCAAGTCTTTTTGGTCCTACGACAAAGCGCTGGAACTGATTGGCCGCAAGGTATCGCTGCCGCCGCTGAGCCTGATCACCGTGGCGGCGATTTTGCCCCAAACCTGGGAATTTCGCCTGGTCGATCGCAACGCGGGCCCCGAAACGGAGGCAGATTGGGATTGGGCGGATCTGGTGATTATTTCCGGGATGATCGTGCAAAAAGATGACCTGCTGGATCGAGTCCGGGAGGCTAAACGGCGCGGCAAGCCTGTGGCCGTGGGGGGGCCCTACGTCACCTCGGTTCCCGAACCTGCGCTGGAAGCGGGCGCAGATTACCTAGTGCTAGACGAAGGGGAGATCACGCTGCCCATGTTTGTGGAGGCGCTGGAGCGAGGTGAGTCGTCTGGCATTTTTCGCGCAAACGGTGAAAAGCCCGATGTTACGACTACACCGATTCCGCGCTTTGACCTGCTAAATCTGGATGACTACAGCGAGATGTCGATTCAGTTTTCGCGCGGATGCCCCTACCAGTGCGAATTCTGCGACATCATCGTGCTGTATGGCCGCAAGCCGCGCACCAAAACGCCTGCTCAACTCCTGGCAGAACTGCAAGCGCTGTATGACCAGGGCTGGCGGCGATCGATTTTCATTGTGGACGACAACTTTATCGGCAACAAGCGCAATGTGAAACTGCTGCTCAAAGAGCTAGTGCCCTGGATGCAGGAGCGAGACTATCCCTTTAGCTTTGTCACCGAGGCATCGGTGGACCTGGCGCAGGATCAGGAGTTGCTGGATCTAATGATTGCTGCGAATTTCAATGCGGTGTTTTTGGGCATCGAAACGCCGGATACCGACAGCCTCTCGCTGACGCAAAAGTTTCAAAACACCCGCAATCCGCTGATCGACGCGGTGAAGACGATCAACCGCTCTGGGCTGCGGGTGATGGCGGGCTTCATCATTGGGTTTGATGGGGAAAAACCGGGGGCGGGCGATCGCATCATTAATTTCGTCGAAGCCACCGCCATCCCCCAGGCGCTATTCAGCATGTTGCAAGCCCTGCCCAACACAGCGCTGTCTCAGCGACTCGAAAAAGAAGGGCGGCTGATCAACCCTGACGAAACCGCCAGCATTCACCAGACCACGCTGATTAACTTTGTGCCCACGCGCCCCATCGAAGACATCGCGCAGGAATACATCCGCTGCTTTTGGGAACTGTATGACCCGCATCGCTACCTAGCGCGGGTCTATCGCCATTTCATCGAAATGCGCCCCAGCCCCAACCGCAAGAAAAAACCGACCATGCTCACGCCGATTGAGATCCGCGCCATGTTCATCCTCTTCTGGCGGCAGGGCATCAAGCGCAGCACCCGCTGGCAGTTTTGGCGGCAACTCTTCTCCATCCTGCGCCACAACCCCCGTGTATATGACCATTACTTGATTAACTGCGCCCACCTAGAGCATTTTCTAGACTATCGGGCGATCGTCCGCGATGAAATCGAAGCGCAACTGGCGACCTATTCACCGACCGAGCTAAAGCAAACCGCGCTGCCTGCCTCTGCCTGAGCGCCTGGAGCGTATTCGCCTTAACCACACCGCTCCAGAAACCGTGCTTCCCTAGTAGAAACTTCGATTTCCCATCCCCCGCTCCATGTTTCTAAACCGCTGGCAGCGCCGCCTGTTGCCGTTTGTTTGCAGCGCCCTGCTGTGCCTGATGCTGGCGATCGCCTGCGACTCCTCGCCACCCGACTCCCAACGCCCAACGGCCAGCCCAGCGGCGGATGCCTCGGCTAGCGTCCTCAAGCTGCTCTACTGGCAAGCGCCGACGATCTTGAATCCGCATCTGTCTAACGGCTTCAAGGACTCGGAAGCCAGCCGCATTACCCTGGAGCCGCTGGCCAGCTACGATGCTGGGGGGAATCTGATCCCGATCTTGGCGGCAGACGTGCCTACGCTGGAAAACGGCGGCGTAGCGGCAGACGGTCGCTCCGTCACCTGGAAGCTGAAGCCGGGGCTGAAATGGTCAGACGGGGAGCCATTTTCAGCGGCGGATGTGGTGTTTACGCATCAGTTTGTGACCAATCCAGAGGTGGCGGCGATTTCGGCGGCGACCTACGAAATCATCGAGTCCGTGGAGGCGCTGGACGAGACGACGGTCAAAATCACCTTCAAGGAGCCGAATCCTGCCTGGAGCAATGTGTTTGTAGGCACAGAGGGGATGGTGCTGCCCCAGCATTCGTTTGCCGAGTATCTGGGCGCACAGTCGCGGGAGGCTCCGGCCAACCTGATGCCTGTGGGCACAGGCCCCTATCGCGTGGTGGAGTTCAAACCCGGTGATGTTGTGATTTATGAGCCAAACCCCAACTATCGCGGGGCAGACTCGCTGGGGTTTTCTCGCGTTGAACTGAAGGGCGGTGCTGCAAACGGGCGATGTGGACTTTGCCTATAACCTGCAAGTGGAAGCGCCGATCTTGGAGCAACTGGCCGGGGCGGGGCGGGGCGAAGTGGTGGCCAACTTTGGCTCGCTGATGGAGCGAATTTTGATTAACTTTTCTGACCCGAATACAGAAGTGGACGGAGAGCGATCGCACGTCAGCCGTCCCCACCCATTTCTCACGGACCCCGCAGTGCGGCGGGCGCTCAGCCTGGCCATCGATCGAGGGGCGATCGCCACCCAGCTTTATGGCCGTACCGGCAAGCCCACGGCCAATTTTCTGGTGGCTCCAGAATCCTTCAGTTCTCCCAACACCACCTATCAGTTTGACCTGGCCGCCGCCCAGCAGTCCTTAGAGGATGCAGGCTGGACAGACAGCAACGGCGACGGCATCCGCGACAAAGACGGCATACCCCTCCAGCTTGTCTTCCAGACTTCGGTCAATCCGCTGCGCCAAAAGACCCAGGAAATCCTGAAGCAGGCGTGGGAATCCATCGGCTTTCGGGTGGAGCTAAAAAGCATTGATGCCAGCATTTTCTTCGACAGCAGCCCCACCAACCCCGACAATACCGGCCACTTTTACGCTGACCTGCAAATGTACACCACGGGCAACACCAACCCCGACCCCGGCTCCTACATGAAAACCTACCTTTGCAGCGAAATCGCCCAAAAAGCCAACAATTGGTCCAAAGACAACGTTTCGCGCTACTGCAACTCCGCCTACGATGCCCTGTGGCAGCAGGTGGCCAGTGAACTCGACCCCGAAGCACGGCGGCAAATCTTTATTCAGATGAACGATTTGCTGGTGACCGATATCGCCGTTATTCCCCTGGTGCATCGCGCAGAAACGGCGGGAGTGGGCGATCGCCTCGCAGGAGTAAACCTGACTCCGTGGGATTTGAACACCTGGAATATTGCCGAGTGGCGACGGAAATAGGCGATCACTGGGTATTGCGAAGCAATCACCGGGTATTCCGAATGCGATCGCCCCGTCCCAGGGGATCTTCTGCCAGGAAGCCGTCTGGCAGGTTGCTGATGGCCCGCTGGAGCGTCACCAGAGAGCGGTTGTAGCCCAGCACCGCCCGCACCAAGTTGACCTCTGCTCGCGTCAGGTCGGTTTGGGCTTGCAGCACTTCAGTTTGGGTGCCCACGCCTGCCTGGAACCGGAGACGCGCCAGCCGCAGCGATTCTCGCGCCTGTTCCACACCCGCTTCGGCAGTGCTGATGTTGGTTCTGTTGGCCTGGAGCGAGTAGTAAGATTGCTCCACTTCCAACCGAATAGCATCGCGGTTGTCTGCAAAAGATGCTTCGGCGATCGCCATATTTAGTTCCTGCTGACGCGCCTGCGCTCTGGCACGCCCCCCGTCAAACAGCGTCATCGAAGCCCGGATGCCAAACTGGTAAATATCTCTAAAGTCTGGATTTTGGTCGTTGGTAGGATTTTCAAACTGATACTGACCAAATAGCGCTACCTGAGGCCCCAAAGCGGCCAAAGCTGCCCGTCGCTGCTGGCGGGCCACATCTCGCTGCACCAACTGTTGCTCCAGTTCTGCCCGGTTTTTATAGGCCAACACGATGCTTTCTTCCAGCGAGAGCGTCCAATCCTCTGCCGGAGTCACCGCATCAGCCGCCACCAGATTCACCGTCTGGGACAGATCAAGTCGGCGTACCAGTCGCCGTCGATTGGTCTGCTGCTCACTCAGCGCTTGCACCAGTTCTTGCTGGGCATTGGCCAACTCGACCTGCGCCTGCAAGACATCAAACCGAGTGCCTACGCCAGCCTGTTCTAGTGCCAGTGCGTCCCGCAAACTTTGCTCCGCCTGTCGTACCGTATCCTGAGCAATCCGGACGTTCTCATCGGCCTCTTGCACATCGTAAAAGTCGTTGCTGACATCCAGCCGCAGTTGCTCAGACAGACGCTCCACCTCTAGCTCTCGCAATCGCACCTGACCTTCAGCCGCGCGAATCGTGGCTGATCGCTGCCCAGAGGTAAACAGGTCATAGTCAACTCGGAGGTTTCCTCCCAAACTGGTCGTAATGTCTGATTCTTGCGGGGGATTGGGGTTGAAGATAGAAGGCTGAGGGCGATCGGTATTTTCTGTAAACGTCAGGTCGGCTCCGATTTGGGCAGTGGGCAGGTTGGCAGCGCGGGCTTCTCGAAGTTGGGCGCGGGCTTGCTCTAGCTCCAGTTCTGCAATCTGAAGCTGGCGGTTGTTGCGTCGGGCCAGCTCGATGGCCTGCTGGAGCGTAATCGGCTGCGGTTCGCTGGTGCGGACTTCTTCGGGGCGGGTTGGAAACAGCAAAGGATTGGGATGGGGTTCTAGGTTTTCTGGAAAGCCATCGGCAAAGGTGCTGGTGATGGGCTGGAGCGGCCGCGCCTCAATTTCCGAGTCTGCTGGAGCCGCTGGAGTCTCAGCAGGCGCAGCGGATGGGACGGGTGCTGGTGCAGAATCGGTCGCGGGAGGAAAGGGAACTGGCTCGGTCTGGGCGACTTGGAGGGACGTTTCAGATGGGGTTGCTGCGGGTGAGGGGCGATCGCCATTGCGTTGACCACCAGCAGCTAGGAGGGCGATCGCCTTTTCGGGTTCAGCGGACTGGGCGATCGCCGTTGTGCCGTCTGGGTCACCTGCGTCTCTCTCTCCCGCAGCGTCTCGCCGAACCCCTCCCAGTGCCGCCAGGGTTGCCCAATCGGCGGCTCGATCTGCCTGCTGCCTGCGTCGCGCCAATGCGGGTCGAATCGAGGGGGATTGGGATTGGGACGCTTCCCCTCCATCAGGTGCAGGTTCTGGCGCGGGTTCCAGGGATGCCGGGGCGGGAATGTTGGCCTCGGCGCGGATGGCTTCGGCAGAGAGCAGGACGGCGGTAACGCTAACGGTAGCAGACAAAAAAATTGAGAGCGATCGCATAACTTCTCGCAAGTGGGAAACAGCCTAAACCAAAGCAGGAACTATCTTCAAACCAAGCTTCAAACCAAGATTTTGAACGGTTCGGACTTTTTCTGCATCACCCAAAGTCCTTAATTTCTCCCTTTTTTGCCTATTTGAAATACACCCTCAAAACAGAGAATCCCAAACTGAATCTCAAGTATCGCCGTGCAGTAATTCACCACAGGTCACACACTGGTTAGCAAGGGGCCGAATCCATAAGAAACAGGCGCAACCTTATGCAGGATAATCTGCAACCCCGACCCAGGTAAATAGTTTTGCAAGTTTTGCGGAGATCCTTCCAGATAGATTACCGAAAATCTGTGAAATCGACAAAACCGCGAATCCTCCTGAGCGAAGCCTTTGCAAATCGCCCCGTTATGCGACCATCCAATCAACCAAAACTTGAGCCTTGCCGCCCGTTTTTAGGTCTTGAAAGCAGTCCCATAGGCACAGTCTGCAAAAAATCTTTTCACTCGCCCGTCCAATGAACTCCAATCTAAATTAATCAGTTCTTCAGATTCATTCCAATGGGGCTTGATTAATATGCGATTTTCCGCATGTAAATTGCAAAACACCTTTCTAAAACAGACAGGACTTAGAGGGTGTTTGAAAAGGTGTCGCCTGTAATGTTAAGCACTCAGAGATCTCCCCTAGCCCCCCTTAAAAAGGGAGGAAACCGCCTTAAAGTCCCCCTTTTTAAGGGGGATTTAGGGGGATCTTGCACGCTTTGCTACAAACAGTAGGACTTTTCAAACATCCTCTTACGCGCACTTGCGATAATCTTTCTGGGTTTTGGACAATTTCTCGCGGGCTGACCACCGAAAAATCCTCCAACTGCGTAAGTCCTAACAGATTCAGCAAAACAAGTCGGCGGAATATCTTGGCGCAGGGATCAAGAGCAGAAATTCACATCCTCCAGAGGCACGACTTCAAACGGGGTCTTGCCGTAGAGCAGACCTCGATCGACTGCCGATAGGATGTAGCCGTTGACCCGTTCGGAAAACAAACAGCGCCCCACCAAATCGGCCACATCAGCCCGGTGGATACTGCCAGCGATCGCCACATCCGGCGTTAGCACTGCGTTACCCGTGGCGGGTTCCGACTTTAGCCCGCCAGGACGCACAACCGTATAGGTCAGCCCGCTGGCCATCAGGTATTCCTCTGCCTGCTCTTTTTCTGCCAAGACTGGCCCCAAGGTTTGCAGCACTTGCGGCGGCAGGGCGATCGCGCTTTTGCCCGCACCAATGGACGACACCAACACAAATTTCTGCACTCCCGCCTGCACGGCCGCGTCGATCAGCACCTTGTTGCCCAAAAAATCGGCCCGCCGCCCGTCTGGCCCGATGCCGCCAATGGTGCTGACTACTGCCCACGGTGGCGCGTTGAAGGGTGGCCCCTGCATAGCACGGTTGACCGCCTCGGCATCCAGCGCATCCCCAATGGCGATCGCCGCACCCAGAGACTCCAACTCTGCCTGCGCGGGCGAGGGGGTTCCATCCGTATTGGTCGGCAGCCGCAGCAGCGCCTGGGTAGGAATGCCCCGCTGCAGCAGCCAACGCGCCAGCTCGAACCCCACACCCCGGCTAGCACCTGCTAAAAAAACATAAGGTTGCTCGGTCATGGCTCCATTCTCAGGCATGATAGGGCGAGAAGATGCATTTTCAACACCCTACCATTCTCTCAACCGCTTGCTTATGGGCACTTCTGTTGACATTACGGCAGCCAACTTCGCGCAAGAAGTGACGCAAAAATCCTACGAAAAACCAGTGCTGGTGGACTTTTTCGCCACCTGGTGTGGCCCCTGCCAGTTGCTCAAGCCGATGCTAGAAAAGCTGTCGCAAGAGTACGATTTCGTGCTGGCAAAGGTGGATATTGACCAAAATCCTGACCTGGCTAATGCCTACGGTGTAGAAGGCGTGCCGGACGTGCGGATTGTGGTGGATGGCGCAATGCAGAATGGCTTTGTCGGCGTGCTGCCAGAACCGCAGTTGCGCGAGCTATTGGGCAAGCTGAATTTGCACTCGATGCTGGAGCAAGGGCTGGCAGAGATTCGGGCGGCGCGGGCTGCGGGCGATGTAAACCAGGTGAAGCAACGGTTCGCAGACCTGATTCAGGCTTACCCAACCGATGCACGGCTGATGCTGGAGGCGGCAGAATTTTTGGTCAGCCAGGGACAAATCGAGTCGGCAGAGAAGCTGCTGTCGCCGATTCCTGAGCGGGACAAAGACCTGTTTCGGCGGGCGCAGGCGGTGCGCGGGCTGATCGCGTTTCATCGAGACTTGGCCAGTCCTGCGGAACCGGGCGAACTGGAGACGAAATATCGGCAAGCAGAGCAGCACGCCCTGGAAGGCAATTACGAAGCGGCGTTTGCAGGCTTTCTGGAGATCGTGGCGGGCGATCGCAAGTTTCGGCAGGACGGGGCCCGCAAGGCGATGATCGTGCTGTTTGACCTGCTGGGCGACGACCACCCGCTGACCCGCAGCTATCGCAAACAGTTGATGCAAACGATGTATTAAGAAACGACGTATTGAGAAACGACGTATTGAGAAATGGCGTATTGAGAAACGACGTATTGAGAAACGGTTCAGGTCATGGGCGACGCACACAACCTGAGCCGGAAGCCCTACGAGCAGCGATCGCTCTGGGCGCGAAAGACCTGGCGCAGATCTCCCGAAAATACGACTCGATAGAAGAAGGGCGACGAACCGCTGCAACTCATGGGCTGGCGATTGGCACGGCGGGGCGAAAACCACGAGTTGGCGGTGACGACGAGCCGCGAACCTGTCCAGGAAAGGCCGGTGACTTCTAGCGAGTTGCTGCGCCCGCTGCTGAGTTGGGCGGTCAGAAACGTCCCGGCGGTGGGTGCGCCGTTGGTGGGGTTGAGCCGCGCCAACACTGCGACTTTGGGGCCGCCGCCGCTGCCGTAGCTGGTCAGCCAGCCCTGGCTGGTAAAGCGGCGATAGTCTTGGTTGGGGGTGCCCTGGGTTCCGGTGGCGCTGAACACGGCATAGAGGGCACTGCTGCCGTCCCACACCAGCCCATAGCCTTCGCCATCGTCGGCTGTGATTTCGTAATCTGCGCGGCACCAGGCCCGCTGCCCACGGTTAAACCGGACAGCGATCGGGTTTTTGTTGTTGGCAGACACCTGGCGATAGCCAATGTAGATGCGCGATCGCCCGATCGTGACCACGGGGCCGCCCTTTTGCCGCACAACGGATTCTGAGTCCTGGCAGGAAAACTCGACGGACTCCCCCACAGAGGCCGAGACGGTGGCCTGGGCAGGCAGGGCGATCGCCAGCCACAGGGGCAACAGTCCGACGGTCAGACTGGCAACGCGGGCAGCACAGCGGGTAAATGGGGCAAGCGGAAAAGACTGCGGGAAACGATTCTCAGACGACGGACAAGGGGCGATCGCCACACTAGAGCAATGGACAGCGTGCTTGGGGACGTGCTGATGATCGGTTGGCATAAAGTTGGGGTGACTGATTGGAAGGAGTGGGATGGGCAGACGCACCCACTATGAGCTTCCAGTTCAGACCCTAGCCGAGCGAGCCGAATCAACGGTTCTGTGAAATTACGGGAGATTTCAGAGGGCGATCGCCCCTTGGTTCCTGGTCTTTACGCAGAGGGGTGTCGGTGGCTGACCTTACAGTTCGCTGCCTACGCCGCGTGCTGCCGATACCACTCGATCGTATTTTTCAAGCCTTGGCGGAACTCCACCTCCGCGGTAAAGCCAAACCTATCCTTCGCCCGCTGCGTATCGAGAC
>NZ_DVEA01000048.1:0-2540 GCF_015295965.1 Thermoleptolyngbya sp. M55_K2018_002 | reverse complement strand
TTGTAGTGGATACCCCTGATCGGCGCAAGCAAAATTTTGCTACGGAGTGTGAAGGGGTTTGTCGCCGCTTGGGAGGCAAGATTTCCCTGCCAGAGCTTGCACCGCAACGTCGGCCCTAGCTTACCCGCAGCCCGTCTGATCGGCGCAGCACCGCCAGATCTTCCTCATCCAGTTCTGCGGGGATGCCGCTGCGAATCAGTTCGGCAAAGTCTTCATTGGGCACCATAATGCAGAGTGCATACAGCCGCCCCGGCCCGGTGTTTTCAATTTCATGCGTGCCCGTTGCGGGAACCAGAATGCTGTCTCCCGCTGAAATATCGACCGTCTTGCCGTCGCAAGTGGCTCGCCCCTGGCCCTTCAATACAAAAAACATTTCCACAGCAAGCTGATGCCGATTAGGTGGCGTTTTTCCACCCACGTCAAAAATTTCCACGCAATAGGTCAGCGACATATTTGCGCTGATGGGGTCAAATACGATCGCCAGTCGATTTGTATCCTGTGGACTAATGCGAAACGCCTGATAGTCCTTGGGCGTTTTGATCACTGGAATGACGCAGGTTTCGGTAGTCATGGGGGGAGGGAAGAGGGAAGAAGGAAAGAATTTCGTTTTTCGTTTTTGCTTCATCACTCACTTCACGGCATCCAGAATTGCGTGAGAGTGAGTAACAAAACCGAAGCACTGATTCACGTTGTAGACCGTGGCTTGCCAGCAGTATTCGGGCGACGTGGTGGCAGTGCAATCGCTAACCAAAATGCAATCGTAGCCAAGAAAGTTGGCATCTTGCAGCGTGGCCATGACGCACTGATCGGCGTTAACTCCGCCAAAAAACAGGGTCGTCCGCCCCAGGTTTCGCAAAATGCTGTCGAGCGGCGTGTCCCAAAAGCCGCTCATGCGATACTTATCGACTTTGATATCTTGCGGCATTTGCTCCAGTTCGTCCACGACGGCGGCGGCCCAGCTATCTTTTTGCAGGACGGGTGCGCCGTTTTTGGGCAGGGGGTCGCCCAGCCCCACGCCATCGCCGGAACTGTTGTAGACGTGGCGCAGTCCAGCGCTGATGTTGAGCAGGTCGGGTCGGTTGCCCCAGTTGATCCAGAGGATAGGCACGTCCAACCCACGCAACACAGGCAGTAGACCTTGCAGCGGGCCAATGGGGGCACGGGCGGGGGTCACATCTACGCCGATGTGTGCTAGCCAGCCGTCGGGATGGCAAAAGTCGTTTTGCATGTCGATGACCAGCATGGCCGCTTTCGCCAGATCGACCCGCAGCGTTTTGGTGTCTGCTTTGAGCGAGATTGGGCGGGGGGGGAGCGGCGGGCGCGTCAGGTCAGCATTGTGGGCATCGACAAGCCAAGCGTTGGGCGGCGTGCCAAGCGATCGCATAGGAAACCTCGTCCAAAGTTGTTATAAAGTTGTTATGACAAGCCAGTATCGACTAGTCCTACGCTAAAAGGCGATCGCCTTCAGTATTCACCGACACTTCTGCGATTGGCAGATTTGCACCACAAAGCTTAATGTGCCACGCTGATTTTAGATTTCTAGATTGCAAGTTTTAGATGGGATTGGGGATTTTGCACTGCGAAACCAGGGACAGGCTCTTTTGGCTATGTTCCCAGAGCCAATCCCTAATCCTCAACCCCGAAAGCCTACTCCCCACAGTAGGCAATCAAATCAATTTCGACATCGCCAAAATCTGCCAGCGCCGACACGCCGACCGTGGTGCGTCCTGGCAGCCGTCCTGATTCAAAGTACGACTTGTAGATATCATTAACTGCGTCGTAGAAGCGAAAATCGGTGACAAAAATCCGCGCCATCACTACCTGGCTAAAGCTGCTACCCGAAGCCTCCAGCACCATCTTCAGATTTTCCATCACCCGCACTGCCTGCTCCTCAATGGGGCCACGCACGACCTCGCCAGTCTTGGGGTCTTCCGCGAGTTGCCCCGTCACAAATAGAAAATCTCCTGCCCGTACCGCATGGCAATAGGGCGCAACACAGGGTAGACCGTCGAGGGTGATGTACTGAAGCATGGTTGGGAACAGGTAGATGAAAAGACAAACAGAATATAGTTTTGTAGGCAGTAATTCAGAGAATTCATTAAATCTGACTTAAATCTGACTTAAATCCGACCTGAATCTAGTTTTAATCATCAATTACTCAAAGCACTGGATATTTTGAGCGGTTTATACCCATTTGCAACTTGAAAGTTGGAACTTAAAAGTAACTGTATTCCCCTACAAACATCCGGTCACTCTATCGCAAAACGAGCATCCCTTGAAATAGGTACTTTACGGAACTCGCGTGCGGATAGCAGTCAAGAAATGTCATAATCCTGCTGTGCAGGGGCAGCATTCTTGAAAAGTCTTGGATGCTTTTGTGAATGCTATTTCAACGCCATTTGTGATACCCCCCTAGGAGGGTTGCGGCAGTTTGCTAATTGTGCTGTTAGGCTTTAAGGGCTGTTAGAGGATGTTTGAAAAGTCGTACTGTTTGTAGCAAAGCGTGCAAGATCCCCCTAAATCCCCCTTAAAAAGGGGGA
>NZ_DVEA01000004.1:0-14034 GCF_015295965.1 Thermoleptolyngbya sp. M55_K2018_002 | reverse complement strand
CTGTGAAGGAATATCCCGGCGACTATAGCTGGGGCTACAACCCGCGCCACTTTTTCGCCACCGAATCGAGCTACGGCTCCACTGCCGACCTGAAACGGCTGATCGACGAGTGTCACCATCGGGGCATCCGCGTCATCATGGACGGAATCTATAACCACTCAGAAGCCTCATCGCCTCTGACGCAGATCGACCACGACTATTGGTATCACCACGAGCCACGCGATCCCGACAACAACTGGGGTCCAGAGTTTAACTACGAACACTACGATGAAAATCTGGAAACCTATCCTGCTCGCCGCTTCATTGGTGATACGGTGCGCTACTGGGTGCGCGAATACCATCTGGACGGTATTCGGTATGATGCGGCGCGTCAGATTGCGAACTATGATTTCATGCACTGGATCACGCATGAAGCCAAGGAAACCGCAGGCGCAAAACCATTCTTTAACATTGCTGAACACATTCCCGAAACCACGAGCATTACCAATGTAGACGGGCCGATGGATGGCTGCTGGCACGACAGCTTTTATCACACGGTGCTGGCCCACATCACGGGCGATACTTTTGATCTGGAAGCGCTCAAGGATGTCATTGATGCCAAGCGCCAAGGCTTTATGGGCGCGACCAATGTGGTGAACTATCTGACCAACCACGACCATAATCATGTGATGGCAGAATTAAGCGATCGCCAAATTTTTGACGAAGCCGCATTCCGTCGCGTGAAGCTGGGCGCAGCGCTGCTGATGACGGCGATGGGCGTGCCGATGCTGTGGATGGGCGAGGAATTTGGAGAGTACAAGTACAAAACGCCCGATCCCGCCAAGATTGACTGGACGCTGCTGAGTAACGACCTGAACCAGGGCTTGTTTGACTATTACAAGGGGCTAATTGCGCTGCGGAAACATAACGCCGCTCTGCACACCGAAAACGTCGAGTTTTTCCACGAAAATCCTGAAGTCAAGGTGTTGGCCTATACCCGCTGGAACAACGAAGGCTCTCGCGTGGCGGTGGTGGCGAACTTCTCTGACCAGTTTTTGGCAGGCTACACCGTGCCCAACTTCCCTGCCAATGGCATCTGGCACGAATGGACAGGCAACTACGAGGTGCTGTCTGGCGACGACCAGTTGATGACCGACCTAGGCGAGTTTGAGGCCAAGGTGTTTGTCTGGCAGGGATAGCCCTCAGCCTTTGCCGCTGCCCATCAGGTAAAGCAGCGCCATTCGCACGGCCACGCCGCTGGTCACCTGCTGCGAAATCAGGCTGAAGTCTGGATCGTCCATCAGTTCGGAGCTAATTTCCACGCCGCGATTGACCGGGCCGGGGTGCAGCACTTTGACGCTGGGCTTGCAGCGCTGGAGGCGATCGCCCGTAATGCCAAACTGCTGGTGATATTCGCGCAGGCTGGGCAGCAGGTGGCTGGTCATCCGCTCTTTTTGCAATCGCAGCGCCATCACAAAGTCGGCGTTTTCGAGCGCAGGATCGAGTTCCCAGTGGATGGTCGGCGGCAAGATAGAGGGTTGGGGAGTTGGGTTAGCCTGCTCCCCCGCTTTTTTCGACGGCGGTTTCACAAATTCTGCAAACCAGTGGGGCAGCAGCGTGGGCGGGCCGGCCAGGTGAACCTCTGCGCCGCTGGTGGTCAGGCTCCAGAGATTGGAGCGGGCCACGCGGGAATGCAGAATGTCTCCCACAATCGCAATTTTCTTGCCGCGCAGCAGATCCACGCGGGGATGGTCATGATCTAGCAGCGTGCAGAGAGTAAACAGGTCGAGCAGTCCCTGTGAGGGGTGTTCGTGCTGGCCGTCGCCCGCATTCAGTACGCCGACATGGGTATTGAGCCGATCCATTTCCTGGGCGATCGCCTGGGGCACGCCTGCGTCTTTGTGGCGAATCACCATCATATCCGTGCCCATTGCCAGATAGGTCTTCGCTGTGTCGAGGATAGTTTCGCCCTTGGTGAGGGATGACGTGCCAGGGGCGAAGTTGAGCGTGTCGGCAGAGAGGCGCTTGGCGGCCAGTTCAAAGCTGCTGCGGGTGCGGGTGGAGGACTCAAAAAACAGGTTAGTAATCACCTGCCCCTGGAGGGCGGGCACTTTTTTGGTGCGGGTAGATAGCACTTCGCGGAAGCTGGCCGCCGTTTGCAGCACGGTGTCATATTCCGCAGGCGAAAAGTCGGCCAGCGAAAGGACATGGCGGCGCGTCCAGTTTGGGGTCACCATAATGGTCATATGCAATACGATTTAGAGTTTAGACCATTGCTCTACTTCCTCCGCGCCCGATTCGGTAGAATCCGCAAAGTTTGGGGCGATCGCCCTTCTCCGCCGCCTTCCCGCTACCAAACCCTGCTGTTCGATCCGTCTAGAACCCTGTCATGAAATTTCCTGTATGAAACCGAGAGCGCTGAAACTGGGGGTGAACCGAATGCCAAGGGCGATCGCCCCAACCCGCCAACTTTCTGCCTGCCTGCTTTTCCTGCTGACTGTGCTGCTTTTGGCAGGCTGCGGGAGCCGCACAGCCCCCCCGCCCAACGCTGCATCGCCCCAGTCGCCAACTCGCACACCCATCGCAGCATCTTCCCCAGACCATTCCAGTCCTGGAAGCTCCGAGAAACCCGCCGCGCCCGCCGCCCCCGCCGCACCCCAGTCCCTCGCTGCACCGATTTCCCCCACTGCCGCCCCCCGGCTGACCACGGTCACGGTTTACCAGGCCGATGACCAGTGCGTGAACTTTGTGCCAGAGCAGGTGCAGGTGCCCGCCGACCAGCCGATGCAGGCGGCCGTGGGCAAGGTGCTGGAAAAACAGGGCGATGGTGACTTTGACCTGGGCGGCTATCGCGTCAGCCTGAATGCCCAAACGGGCGAAGCCACCATCGATCTGCGCCTAGTGCCGGGGTCAAAGCGGCAGATCGTTTCCCTGTCGGCGTGCGAACAGTTTGCGCTGTTTGGCAGCCTGCGCGAAACCCTGATGAAAAATCCTGAGTGGAATGTGAAGTCTGTCCGCTTTACGGAGCGTGGGGAGGAGATTGTATTGTGAAGGACGCGAAAGTAAACCGTCGCAGCATACTGAGGCAGAATACACAGAATACTAAGTCAGCGTTAGAGCCAATTTCTACGTCACTCAAGCATCCTGTTTCTAATTGCTCGATTCCCCAACCATTCCTCCCATGCCTAAAGCCCCCATCCTCCAGCCCGATCAGTCTTACACGTTTGCAGATTATTTCAGGCTCAACTTTGCGCCGAGGGATATTCTGGCTCATTTTGGGGTGACGCTCCAGAAGCGGGCGATCGCCTTTTCGCCTTATAGAGGAGAACTGGATCGACTAGATAGCCTGCAACAGCGCATTGAAGAGAGTCTCCCCCGACTCAGCCTGACCAGTGAAGCGGCGCGGCGCGAGTTTTTGATTGCCCCTGTGCTGACGGATGTGCTGCACTACACGCAAGCATTGCTGAATGTAGAATACCCAGTGGCGGTGAGCAATCAGCTTAAGGGATCGCTGGACTATTTTCTGCAAACGGACGTGACAGTTTTGGTAATTGAAGCCAAAAACGAAGACCTGGAGCGGGGATTTGTGCAGCTAGCAGTAGAGCTAATTGCGCTGGATCAGTGGATCGAGTCGGAGCAAGGGGTGCTGCCGGGGGCAGTATCGACCGGAAGCATCTGGCAGTTCGGCCAATTTGACCGACAGACACGACAGGTAACGCAGGATCTCAACCTGTACCGGGTTCCGGCAGATCTGGAGGCGCTGCTGCGAATCCTGGTGGGCTTGCTGAAGCCTGCACCGGGCGATAGCGTGGGGGCAGAACCTTAGCGCCTAGCCCAAATTCACTTATGTCTCAAGTTCATGTGGCGATCGCCATTCTGCATCAAGACGGTCAGTTTCTCCTGCAACTGCGGGACGATATTCCGGGGATCTATTACCCTGGTTGCTGGGGTTTCTTTGGGGGACATGTCGAGCCGGATGAAGCGCCCGATGTGGCAGTGCGGCGCGAACTGCTGGAGGAAATTGGCTACGCGCCCGCGCTGCTGGAGCCGTTTGCTCGGTATGACCTGGAAGACGTGGTGCGGCATGTGTTTCACGGTCGCTTGGACGTGCCTGTAGACCGCTTGCAGTTGAATGAAGGCTGGGACTTGGGCCTGCTCAGCCTGGAGGATATTCAGCGGGGCGATCGCTACTCGGCACGGGCGGGTCAGGTGCGTCCGCTGGGCCAGCCCCATCGCAAAATCTTGCTGGAGTTTGTGGAGCGGGGTTTTCTGAAGTCGGCTTGATTCAGGATTTTCGTGGATTAGACAAGTTTTTATGAGCGATGCGTTTAGCCAACCAAGAGAGCGGGGCGCAATGGGCCATCAGGGGGCGCTGGGTGCAAACACGGCAGGCGATTCTCTACCCCGTTCAAACGGGAGTTCAAACGGGAGTTCAAACGGCTTAAACTACCGCATTCGCGTCAGCAAGCGGGCCAAAAATATCAATATTCATGTCTCGCATTGGGGCGACGTGGAAATCGTCATTCCCCCCAGCGTTGACCCGCGCCAGGTGCCGGAGATTGTGGAGCGGCGACGGGAATGGATCGTGCGGACGCGACAGCGTTTTCTGGATCGCCAGGAAACCATGCCGCTGGACGTGGTGCAGCCCTTGCCGGAAGAGATCCAACTGCGATCGCTCCCCGAAACCTGGACCGTCATCTACGCGCCTGCCCCTGGAACCCATCTCACGGCCACCACCCGCAGCCCTTGCCAGCTTCACGTCCACGGCCCGACGGAGAATTTGGAAAGCTGCCAATCGCTCCTGCGGCGCTGGCTCAACCGCAAGGCGACCTACCACTTTTTGCCCTGGCTGCGGCAGGTGAGCCGCGAGATTGACCTGCCCTACACCAGCGCCTCTGTCCGCCAGCAAAAGACTCGCTGGGCAAGCTGCTCCAGCAAACGCACCATTAGCCTAAATGCCAAGCTGCTGTTTTTGCCTGCGCCGCTGGTGCGCTATGTGTTTATTCACGAACTGTGCCACACGGTTCACATGAACCATTCCGCCCAGTTTTGGGCGCTGGTGGGCAAAAAAGAACCCGACTATGAACGGCTGGATCGGGAACTGCAAAAAGCCTGGTGCTATGTGCCCGCCTGGGTCGAGCGATCGCGCCCCAGCAGCGCCGCCCAATAGCTCAATAAACTCGCCTCAAAGTCTATGTTAGAAATTTTGAAAACTGGAGTATCATGACACAGCCAAAGGACGCAAGCCGTGGATTGGGTGCTTCAGGAATCGACTCCAGTGGATTGCCAAGTGGATCAACAAGTGGATCGCCGGGTGAATTGCCGGAGGGCTGTTCTGGCGCTTGGGGGTGGGGGGCGATCGCCCTGCTCACCGAGAATCCCCGTGAAACCACAGCCGCACCCCAGATCAAGCCCATGTCATTATATTCTGTATAACCTTGCCTAAAAGGCGGTTCCCATGAGGTGTCCCTTCTGTCAATTTACCGACAACCGCGTTTTGGAATCTCGCTCGGCCGAGTCGGGGCAAAGCGTCCGACGGCGACGGGAGTGCCTGAGCTGCGGACGACGGTTCACCACCTACGAGCGCATTGAGTTTGTGCCCGTGATCGTGGTCAAGCGGAACGGCGCACGGGAATCCTTCGACCGCTCAAAGGTGCTGCGCGGCATCATGCGGGCCTGCGAAAAAACGGGTATTCCCCATCTAGAACTAGAAAATCTGGTAGACGAAATCGAGGCCGAACTTCAGCAGCGCTCCGTGCGCGAAGTGCCCAGCCAGGAAATTGGCGAACTGGTGCTGGATCGGCTGCAAGAGCTAAATGAAGTCGCCTACATCCGCTTTGCCTCGGTCTATCGTCAGTTTCGCGGCATTCGAGATTTTGTAGACACGCTCAACCAGCTTCAGGGCGCGTTGGGAAACGGCAGCAAGTCTGAGCGGAGAGGGGCGATCGCCCCCGCAGTTCTAGACCCCTCTGAGCAGGAAGACGAACTGGGTGTCTTATGAGGCAAGCCCCTGAGACAAGCCCCTGAGACAAACCACTGAGACAAGCCCCTTAAGACAGGCCCATAAGACAAACCCATAAGACAAATCACTGAACGTTCGCCCACGCAAGCCCCGTTCACCCATGAGTCTGCTGCAAATTTGGAGCAGCCAGCCGCTCAATGAAGCCCTGTTTGCGCGAGTTTCACCCAGACAGCCCCCCACGCGCGAGAAAATTGCAAAGTTATACAAGAATTCCGCAAAAGTCTGGCTACCTGAAGGGCGACCGTGGGGTATGATAGATCTCCTAGGGTTAGCAACAACTTCGGTGCTGCGCTTACAATAGAAGGCGGCTGAAAAATCAGCGTCTAAAACGCAGAATCTTGGAGTATCTGGTTACGCCCCTTTGGGTGTACATCTGTCAGGCCAGCGCTAGCTGATGCAGGCGGCGGTCAGGCATGTTGTGCATTAGCTTAAGGAGAATGTCGGCCCAACAAAAACTACGGAGACGAACACTAGGAAACGATTAGCATGGTCAATCAGGAAAAAGTAGACATTGGTTTTACGCACGAAGACTTTGCCGCTCTTCTCGACCAGTATGACTATCACTTTAGCCCCGGTGATATTGTGGCGGGGACGGTGTTTAGTTTGGAGCCGAGGGGCGCTCTGATTGACATTGGCGCTAAAACGGCCGCCTACATCCCCATCCAGGAGATGTCGATCAACCGCATCGATGCGCCAGATGAGGTGTTGCAATCCAACGAAACCCGTGAGTTTTATATCCTCACCGACGAAAACGAAGAAGGCCAGCTAACGCTGTCTATTCGTCGGATTGAGTATATGCGGGCGTGGGAGCGTGTTCGTCAACTCCAGGCAGAAGACGCAACGGTTCGCTCTGCTGTGTTTGCGACCAACCGGGGCGGTGCCCTAGTGCGGATTGAAGGGCTACGCGGCTTTATCCCAGGCTCCCACATCAGCACCCGCAAACCCAAGGAAGACCTAGTGGGCGAAGAACTGCCCCTGAAGTTTTTGGAAGTGGACGAAGAGCGCAACCGTCTGGTGCTGAGCCACCGCCGCGCCTTGGTGGAGCGCAAGATGAATCGCCTGGAAGTGGGCGAAGTGGTGGTCGGCACGGTGCGTGGTCTAAAGCCCTACGGTGCGTTCATCGACATCGGCGGGGTCAGCGGTCTGCTGCACATTTCCGAAATCTCTCACGACCACATCGACACGCCGCATAGCGTCTTTAATCAAAACGACGAAGTGAAGGTCATGATTATTGACCTAGATGCTGAGCGGGGACGGATTTCGCTGTCTACCAAGCAGCTTGAACCCGAACCGGGCGACATGGTGAAAAACCCCGATGTGGTTTACGAGAAGGCGGAGGAGATGGCTGCCCGCTGGCGAGAGCAGAAGCTCCAGCCCGCGCAGTCGGCTGATGCTGGGCTTTCGGAGACAGCAGACTACGAAGTGGAAGAAGTGCTGCTGGCTGCTGAGTAAGCGTCTAGCATTCGGAGTCCTGACTGCTTGAGGCTATAGGCTCAGTGCGGTAGGGCAAATGGACTGATTACAGAATGGATTGATCACAGCATGTTAATCGTTGGCGTTTCAGATAGAGACGCTTCTAACTGAGGAGGGATTGTCCCTCCTTTTTGTTTGTTAGGACTGACGCAGTTGGTGTGCTTTTGGGGCAAGGATGCTGATTCAGTGTGGCTCGGTGATGTTTCCAGACGTGCAGGCGGTGGTCTTCGATAAAGACGGCACGCTGGCAGATTCGGCGCATTTTCTGCGGGTGCTGGCCCAGCGGCGATCGCGCTTGATTGATGCCCGCGTTCCTGGCGTGGAAAGTCCGCTCCAGCTTTCCTTTGGGCTGGACGGGGATCAGTTAAATCCGGCTGGACTAATGGCCGTAGGCACTCGCCGCGAAAACGAGATTGCGGCCGCCGCCTACGTTTCGGAAACGGGACGCGGCTGGCTAGAGTCGCTGGCGCTCGTTCAGTCAGCGTTTCAGGAGGCAGATCAGTCCTTTTCTCGCAAGGCCGACCACACGCCCTGCTACAAAGACGTGGCAAAAACGCTGCAACGGCTGGCGGGTGCAGGGCTAAAGCTGGCGATTTTGTCGTCGGATACGACGGCTCAGGTGGTGGACTTTGTCGACCGCTACGCACTCACACCCTATTTGCAGGTGTGTCAGGGAACAGAGGAGGGGCCGAGCAAGCCCGATCCGATTTTGCTGGAACAGGTTTGTGGAAAATTGGGCGTGTTGCCAGGACAAACGCTGGTCGTGGGCGATTCTCAGGCGGACGTGCAGTTGGCGATCGCCGCTCGATCGGCCGGATGTATCGGCATCGCCCGCAATCCGGCTACTGTATCCGGCTTGGCAGGAGCCAGCATCGTGATTGAAAGTCTTCAGGAAATCCATCTCTGACGACATTGAAAGCAGCAAAAAGGAGTGTAGAACTAGGATTCTACACTCCTCACCCTTAGGACTTACGCAGTTGAACCATTTCTCGCAGGCTGCACCCGTGAGAAGTTGTCCAAAGCCCAGAAAGCTTATCGCAAGTGCGTAAGTCCTGACCTTAAAACGGAGTCTTGAGAAGAAGCTTACTCGTAAGCCACCCAATCCATCGACACCCAGCCGCCATCAGCTAAGCGACCCCAGCCGCCAAAGATTTCTACGATGTCGATGTAACTGCCATTGGCGATTTCGTCGATATCTAGATAGCCAAGACCAGGGCCGCTCCGGACGATCAGCGTGCCGCCGTTGGTGGAGACATAGTAGCCGCCGATGCCGCCGCCAGGACATCGACACCCAGCCGCCGCCAGACAGACGACCCCAGCCGCCTGAAACTTCGACGATCGTGACCGGTGTTCCATTAAACAACTCATCAATAATGGCAAAACCAGTGCCCGGGCCGTTGCGAACCAGCAGCGTACCGCCGTTGGTGTCCACGAAATAATTGCCGCCACCGCCGCCACCGCCACCGCCGCCACTGCCGCCAGGGCTGAGCCAGGACATCGACACCCAGCCGCCGCCAGACAGACGGCCCCAGCCGCCTGAAATCTCGACGATGGTGACCGATGTTCCGTTGAAGAGTTCATCAATAACGGCAAACCCAGTGCCCGGGCCGTTGCGAACCAGCAGCGTGCCGCCGTTAGTAGAGACGAAGTAGTTGCCGCCGCCGCCGCTAGAGCCGTCACCGTCGTCACCGCTGCTTTCAGATGTCCAGGCTCGCGAAATCCAGCCGCCGCCTGAGATGTTATACCAGCCGCCAGAGGAGCCCACCACGCGAACCACCGTGCCGTTGGACAGATAGTCGATGGGCGCAAAGCCAGTTCCCGGGCCGTTGCGGACGGTCAAGGGGCTGCCATTGGTCGAAACTCTGACGAAATCCGGCCCCCCATCATCGCCAGGGCCGCCAGTGCCGCAGCTAACGCCTACGTTGTAAATCGAGCCGCTCAGTCCGAGGCTGCTGGCGGTTGCCGGGCCGACTACGCCATCCACGGAAAGCCCCTTCGACAACTGAAACCGTCTGACAGCGGACAGCGTGTTGGAGCCAAAAACGCTGTCAATGGAGCCAGGGCTGAAGCCCGCCGAAGCAAGGGCGCTTTGCACGTCGCCTACCTGGAGGCAGGTATCGCCGAAGCGAACCACAGCTTGGGCTTCTGGCGCAACGCCGCCAACGGCAGATACGACGACTGCGGTAGAGAGGGTTCCCAGCCAGACCGAGCTAGGAATTTCCAGGCTTACCTGAAGTTCAGGAGCCGGATTCGGGTCTTCGTAGGCAACCGCAGCATGAATATATGCTAGTGATTCCATAAGTCTCCTCACTCGTTGAATACGAGTTTTCCATGTTTTTAGACAGAACCGAGGCTCAGGTTTAGTCAGGTTAAAACCCAAAAAAATCGACGCTTCTTGGGGCTATTTAAACCCAGGCTATTTCTCTCTAGAGGGCACCCGCAATATGAGAATCTGCGTGTTCTTGGAAAGAAATGGACGACGAAGAAGGGCAGCTTTAAACCTAAACTATTTCCTGAATTATCCTACGAACTCTGGAAATCGCAAAGTGGATCGTGCAAAAATCTTGATTTAGCAAGGGGGCGATCGCCCTGAATATTTCTAAATATGGGCAAACGGGCGATCGCAACAAATCTGTAAACCAGGGCTGATTAGGAAACCTACTCAGGAAAGGGCAAAGTCTGCCCGCGACATATTGTGTCGATCCGCTACATTTTGCCACTAAACTTCTAAAGAAATTCTGAAAACCGCGAACCTCAAAAGCCCCTGTCTTGTAGTACAAAAAGACCGGTTTGCATTTTTTCATTGGTCCGAATCTGGTGATGAGAATCACGGGCTGGCTTTTTTGGCCTGGTGGATCAAGGTGATGCAGCATACAAATTCTCACAATGATTCGACCCATCGCTTCAATTTGCCCGACTCTCCTTTCAGACCTAACGCTGAATCTGCGGTGAAAGCAACCCTCGCATTCACCCTATGGATTTGGCAATGAGTCGCTCTAAAAATCCCAACTGCGATCGCGATTTTGCCTGATCTTTGTCTGACTGAATGGGGCGGATGGCTGAGTTGAGACGGGTTGACTGCAAGATTCTGATTGGCAAGCGAGATGCTCAGAATAGAGCCTCAAAAGAAACGATCGCCTTGCGGGTTGAAAGGTCTCTCAGCTTGCTCCCTTGCGGTCAGACAATGCCCTCAAGAACCTGCTGATCCTGGTTCCTAAAACCAGTAGGACTTACACAGTTGGACAATTTCTCGCGGGCGCAGCCCGCGAGAAATTGTCCAAAGCCCAAAGCGCTTATTGCAAGTGCGTAAGTCCCGACCAGATTTAGAGGATTTGCAAAGCCGACAATGATGATAAATAGGTCGCTATTTTGCAGGGGCGGGAGGTGCGGACTAGGGGCGATCGCCGCCTCATTTGCAAAGCAAACTGCAACAGATTGAAACGGATATTTGCGTTCGCAAGCGGCAACGTTCATCCCTGCTGGGATTGCGCTACGATTGCGAGAGAAAGAAAAAAGTCAGGCAAGTAAAAGGAAATATCGCTTCATGTTCGACGAAATTGACAAGTCGATATCCTTCGATGGCAGGGATATTCGGCTGAAGGTGGGGCTATTGGCTCCCCAAGCAGGCGGCGCAGTGCTCGTGCAGTCAGAAGATACCGCCGTATTTGTGACAGCGACCCGTGCCTCAGCGCGAGAGGGAATCGACTTTTTGCCGCTGCTGGTAGATTACGAAGAGAGATTATACGCGGCAGGGCGGATTCCAGGTGGTTTTTTGAGACGGGAGGGGCGACCCCCCGAAAAGGCAACGCTCGTGAGTCGATTAATCGATCGCCCCCTGCGCCCTCTGTTTCCCGGATGGCTGCGGGACGACATTCAGGTTGTGGCCACTACGATGTCGATGGATGAGCGAGTGCCGCCCGATGTGCTGGCCGTCACGGGTGCTTCAATTGCCACGCTGCTGGCCAAGATTCCCTTCAATGGCCCAATGGCGGCGGTGCGTGTCGGGCTAATTGGCGACGACTTTATTATCAACCCCACCTACAAAGAGATTGAAGAAGGCGATCTCGATCTGGTGGTCGCAGGTTCGCCGGAAGGCGTGATCATGGTGGAAGCGGGCGCAAACCAGCTTCCGGAGCAGGACATGATCGAGGCGATCGACTTTGGTTATGAAGCGGTGCGCGATCTGATCCAGGCACAGCTTGACCTGATCAAGGAACTGGGCATCGAACTGGTGAAAGAAGCGGAGCCAGAAGTCGATTCTACGCTAGAAGATTTTATTGGCGATCGCACCACGCAAGCGATCAAAGAAATCCTGACGCACTTTGAATACACAAAGGGCGAGCGTGACGAAAAGCTGGACGAAGTGAAAGCCGCCGTTGCTGCTGAAATCGCAGAAATGCCCGAAGACAGCCCCATTCGCATAGCAGCCGAAGCCAACCCCAAAGCCCTGCCCACCGTGTTTAAGAGCGTCACCAAAAGGCTGATGCGGAAGCAAATTATCGAAGACGGGGTGCGCGTAGACGGGCGCAAGCTGGATGAAGTCCGCAAGATTAGCTGCCGCACAGGGGTTTTGCCCAGCCGGGTGCATGGTAGCGCCCTGTTTCAGCGGGAGCTAACCCAGGTGTTGTCGGTGGTGACGCTGGGCACCCCAGGCGACGCGCAGGAAATGGACGACCTGCACCCTGACGAAGAAAAGCGCTACATGCACCACTACAACATGCCGCCCTACTCGGTCGGGGAAACAAAACCGATGCGATCGCCCGGCCGTCGCGAAATCGGCCACGGGGCCCTCGCAGAGCGGGCGCTGGTGCCAGTTTTGCCCGAAAAGTCGGACTTCCCCTATGTTATCCGCGTCGTATCCGAGGTGCTGTCTTCCAACGGCTCCACCTCGATGGGGTCGGTCTGTGGCTCCACCCTGGCGCTGATGGATGCGGGCGTGCCCATTTCCAAGCCCGTCAGCGGAGCCGCTATGGGGCTGATCAAAGAAGGAGATGAAGTCCGCATCCTGACCGACATTCAGGGCATCGAAGACTTTCTCGGCGACATGGACTTCAAGGTGGCAGGCACCGACACGGGCATCACGGCGCTGCAAATGGACATGAAGATTACGGGGCTGCCCGTCTCGGTCGTGGCGGACGCGATCAACCAGGCCCGCGCCGCCCGACTGCACATCCTTGAAAAAATGCTAGCCGCCATCGACAAGCCCCGTGCGGAACTGTCGCCCTATGCACCGCGCCTGCTGACGATCAAAATTGACCCCGAATTTATCGGCATGGTTATCGGCCCCGGCGGCAAGACCATCAAGGGCATAACCGAGCAGACCGGAGCCAAGGTCGATATCGAGGACGATGGCACCGTCACCATTTCTGCCATCGACGGCGAAAAGGCAAAGGCTGCCCGCGCCATCATCGAGGGCATGACCCGCAAGCTCAGCGCAGGCGATGTCTATGTGGGCAAAGTGACGCGCATCATTCCCATCGGCGCATTTGTGGAATTCCTACCCGGCAAAGAGGGCATGATCCACATTTCGCAACTGGCGGATTATCGCGTGGGCAAGGTCGAAGATGAAGTCGCCGTTGGCGATGAGGTGATCGTGAAAGTGCGCGAGATCGACCAGCGCGGCCGGATCAACCTGACTCGTCTCGGCATTCATCCCGACGAGGCAACTGCGGCGCGGGAAGCAGCCGCGCAATAGATGAGCAGCCGATATCAATTAGCAGCCGATATCAACTGGGGGTCAGGTTTTAGAGCTTGGAAGGGCGAGGTGTTCAAACCAAGCTACTCTCCAGCCGTTGAAATTTAGCACCTGACCCCTAAAATCTCAAACGGGTTCCTTGGCAGCGGGCAAGATACCCCGGCGGCTGAATCCATTATCCAGGCGATTCAGAAGCTCCAAGTCCGCTTCGGGCAGGGCAGCCGATGGCGTGCCCGCTGTGGGGAGCGGCTTTTCTAGAAATGTAAAGGCACGGCGGAACTGACGTGAATCTGCCAGCAGCGGCGCATCCAGGTGGCAGGGCAGAATGCGGTGAAAGTCCCAGCCTGCGACCCTGGCGGCCCAGTCTAGCGTTTGCTGGGGGGCGCGGTTGAGGATGAGCTTTTGCAGAATGGGGGCGACGAGTAGCCGTCCGTCTTGGCGCAAGGCATCAAAGGACTGTTCCCAGCCTGGTTTCCAGCGAAAAGGATAGAGTCCGAAATAGTTGCGCCGAGAGCGATCGCCCACCTGTCTTGCCTCTGCAAACACCTCACCCCAGGGGGGGACCTCCAGTGCTCCGGGGCTAAAGTAAAAGGCAAATAGCGCAATTCGCCGCCAGCCTTTGAGGCGGTTGGTGGGTGTGTCTTCGGGGACTTCCGAAGCGCGATCACGGGCATGGAACAGCAGCGGAAATGGGTCAAGCTGCACCACAGGCGGCGGCTCAGCAGGAATTGAGACAATGGAATCGGTGAGCAGGAGGGAGTGCGATCGCCGATGAAAAAACGCCACTTCCTCAAAAGGTCCCACGCCAAGATGAATTGGCCCCAGCACGGCATAGTCAAACTCATCGGCAAAGGGCGCATCTTGC
>NZ_DVEA01000313.1:0-14107 GCF_015295965.1 Thermoleptolyngbya sp. M55_K2018_002 | reverse complement strand
CTCGTCTGCCCGGAGGACAGGGTAAACTCGCCTTCCTTATACGCCGCCTCGCAAAATAAATCCAGCACCGACTGGCGCAGCGTAGGCAGGTCGCAGGTGGCCACAGCAACAGGGGGGCGTGGACTAGAACTTTGGAGGGTCATGTTGTAGGTTAGGATGATCTTGAAAACCCAGAAAATCCAGGGTGCAGGGGTCGAACCTGCCTGAGGCGAATTATGAGTTCGCTGCCTAATCCGCTCGGCCAACCCTGGTTAGGCAAATCGCCCGCACGGGGCACCATGCCTTTGCTAGTCCATTGTAATGTCGGAGGGGGGATTTCAAGTCAGCACACGCTTGAATTTTCCAGTGCCGATTTTCCAGGCTGTTGATATTCTTAATTCTGAAAGCGTGCATTCTGAAAGCGTGCATTCTGAAATGCCTGTATTTTTGGAAGCGCTTGCTTTCTTAATAGAATCTCCTCTCAAGCTCGTATCTCAAAGCTAGTTAACCCCACTTGCCTCGCATCGCGTCAGTTCCGCAATTCCTTAAAGCCTCTACTACAGAATTAAAAGCCTCTATGAAACTTAATTCTACCGTCGCACTCACGTTAATCTTGCTGACGCTCATGGCCGCAGCGGGGGTGGCAAGCGGCATTTGGGGCTATGCGCTGGGGCGTGAGGCACTGCGCGGCGTGACCCAGCCCGACGTGCGGCCGACCTCGCTGGGCAGCGAAGCCGCCGGAGAACAGGGCAGCCGCGACGAGATCATCATCATTCCCGAATCTAAAATCATCGAGGATGTCAAAAATCGAATCAACAACAGTCAGCCTGCTCGCTCCAGCACAGAAGGACTGGGACGAGTCAGCGACGCTGGAGCCAAGGAGGATACTATCAACCCTGTCAATCGAGTTAGGTGGTGGCTTGGATGAGTCTTTGGTCTTGTCCCTGTTTTCCTGATAGTCGCGGATGATTCCCCTTGCTGCTTCGGTTGTTGCGCTCAGCGCTGCCCAGCCCCTCACGGCCTCTGGCGTGATGTTAAGACTTCTGGCAGTTCTGTCGCTGATTGCCATCAATGCGTTTTTTGTGGCAGCAGAATTCTCCATCGTGTCCGTGCGGCAGTCGCGCATCAGCCAGTTGGTCATGGCGGGTGACGTGCAGGCAAGAACCGTGCAGGATTTGCAGCGCAGTCTAGAGAGGCTGCTGTCTACTGCCCAGTTGGGCATTACCTTATCCAGTTTGGCGCTGGGCTGGATTGGCGAAAAAACGGTAGCCGTGCTGCTGCAAACCGGACTCAGCCGCTTGCCGCTGGGCGCGACGGGGCAACTGGCGATTTCTCACTCCGTGGGGATTCTGGCCGCCTTTTTGCTGATTGCCTATCTGCAAATTGTGCTGGGAGAACTCTGCCCCAAGGCGCTGGCGCTGCTTTATCCAGAGCAACTGGCGCGGTTTTTGGGGCCGCCCAGTCTGGCGATCGCCCGCTTTTTTAACCCCTTTATCTGGGTGTTGAACCAGTCTACCCACTGGCTGCTGCGGCTGATTGGCATCCGCGACAGCAACCAGGGCTGGTATAACCGCGTCACGCCAGAAGAATTGCAGCTTATTATCCAAACCTCCAGCGAAACCAGTGGGCTGGAAGAAGAGGAGCGGGAGCTACTCAGCAACGCGCTGGAGTTTGCCGAAGTGTCTGTGCAGGCGGTCATGGTGCCCCGCATCAGTATTACAGCCCTGCCCCAGGATGCCACCTTTCAAGACCTGCTGGATGCCGTTGCGGAAACGGGGCACTCTCGCTATCCCGTGATTGGCGACTCGCTGGATGACATCCTGGGCATCATCTATTTCAAGGAACTGGCGGCTCCGCTGGTGCAGGGGCAAATCACGCTGGAAAGTCCCATTACGCCGTGGGTGCGCCCGGCGCAGTTTGTGCCCGAAAACCTGGAACTCAGCGAGCTATTGCAACTGATGCAGCGATCGCGCCAGGCCCTGGTCATGGTCGTCGATGAGTTTGGCGGCACGGCTGGACTGGTGACGCTGAAGGATCTGGCCTCCGAGATTATCGGCTATCCCGACGAGCCAGACACCCCCGAAGAGGAGCCGATGATCCAGCAATTGGATGAGCGGACGACGCTGGTGCAGGCGCAGATGACCCTGGAAGAGGTGAATGAGGCGCTCGACCTCGACTTGCCGATTCTAGACGACTACCAAACGCTGGGCGGCTTTTTGATTCACCAATTGCAAAAAATTCCCGTGCAGGGCGACAGCCTCCGCTACGGCGATTTGCACCTGACGGTGACCTCGGCGGCCGGCCCCCGACTGCACCAGATTCGCATCGAGCGATCGCCCGTCCCAGACTCAGCCTCTTCCGCCACAGCCTTAGCCGATACCAATGCGCCATCCATAACCCCCAACCCCTAACTTGCTACACTAGCCGTCATACGGACTTGACGCACACATATGAGTGAAGCGGGTGTTCCTCAAGCATTTGCGCTGCATGGGCTGACCGAGGACGAGGCGATCGCCCGACGTGCAGCAGGACAAGGCAATAACGTCATCCTCCAATCCACCCGCTCCTACGGGCAGATTCTTCGCGAAAATCTGTTTACGTTTATCAACAGCGTCTTCTTTTTGCTCAGCCTGGTGATGTTTTTGCTGCGGCGACCAGGCGACGGATTTTTGGTAGTGGTCGTCATCTTTGGCGGCGTATTGATTAACATCTACCAGGAAATTTGGGCAAAACGAAAGCTGGATCAAATCGCCCTCCTCAGCCGACCCAAGGCGACCGTCATCCGCGCCGGACAGGAGCGCGAAATTGACCCCAGTGAAATCGTGCTGGGGGACGTGCTGTTGCTGCGGCCGGGCGACCAGGTGGTGGTGGATGGGGCGATTTTGGGCGACGGCCATGCCGAGCTAGACGAATCGCTGCTGACGGGCGAATCGGAACTTGTGCCCAAAACGGCGGGCGAACGAGTTTATTCTGGCAGCTTTTGTGTCAGCGGGACGGCCTGCTACGAGGCGCAGAAAGTCGGCAAGGACACCTTTGCTTATCAGCTCATGGCGGGGGCGCGGGCGTTTCGCAACATCCTAACCCCGCTCCAGCGTGAAATTAACGTCGTGATTCGCGTCTTTGTGCTGATCGCCTGCTTTTTGTGGATTTTGATCAGCATTAGCTTTCTTAGCCAGTCCTATTCCCTCAACGACGTGGCGCAGCGGGCGGCGGTGGTGGCAGGGCTAGTCCCCGCAGGGCTGCTGCTGGCGATTACGCTAGCCTATGGGCTGGGAGCGGTGCGGATGCTAGGGCAGCAGGTGTTGATTCAGCAGGCAAATGCGGTGGAGTCGCTGAGCCATGTGGAGGTGCTGTGTTTGGACAAAACTGGGACGCTGACGACGAATCACCTGACGCTGGAAGCGATATATCCCATTGATATTCCAGAGGAGGAGTTGCGATCGCACTTGGGCGACTTTGCCGCCAGCCTCAGCGCCACCAACCGCACCAGCGAGGCGATCGCCGCTGTCTGTCCCGGCTCCGTGCGATCGCCCATTGCCGAAGTGCCCTTTTCCTCCGCACGAAAATGGAGTGCGATCGCCTTTGACGACGGCCCGCGTCCCGGAACCTACGTGCTGGGTGCGCCCGAAATTCTCCTGAAAGCCGCGCCCCTGCCCGCCAACTGGGTCAGCCGGATACGGCGCATGACCGAGGAAGGACTGCGGGTGGTGCTGCTGGCCTGGAGTGCCGACTGGGCAGCGCTCAAGGAAACCGTTGCGATGCCCCAGATGCCGCCCGATCTCACGCCGTTGGGGCTGCTCTGCTTTAGCGACCAGTTGCGGCCAGAGGCCTACGAAACGCTCCAGGGCTTCCGGCAGGCAGGGATCGAGGTGAAAATTATCTCTGGCGACAACCCCCAGACCGTCGCGGCCTTGGCCAAGCAAGCAGGACTGAGCGACCAAATTTCGCTTATTTCCGGCACAGAATTGGCCGACCTCGATGCCGCCCAGTTTGCCCAGGCCGCCCAAGCGCACACCATTTTCGGCCGCATCACGCCCGACCAAAAAGCTGACTTGGTGCGGGCGCTGCGAAAATCGGGGCGCTATGTTGCCATGATTGGCGACGGTGTGAACGACGTGCTGGCGCTGAAGCAGGCCCACTTGGCGATCGCCATGGAAAGCGGCAGCAAAGCCACACGCGGGGTCGCCGACATCGTGCTGCTGCGGGACTCCTTTGCCGCCTTGCCCCATGCGTTTTTGGAAGGACAGCGGATTCGCAGCGGCATCCAGGACGTGATGAAGCTATTCTTGGTGCGCGTGTTTTGCGTCACGCTGCTAATCTTCGCCACGGCCATCGTCACCGATAGCTTCCCGCTGGAAAACAAGCAGAGCGCAGTCGTGACGCTGATCGGCGTGGGGCTGCCGACGATCTTTATCCCCGTCTGGGCCAAGCCTGCGCCCACGCCACGCGGCGGGTTGGTGCGCTCGATGTTGCATTTTGTAGTGCCTGCCACCCTCAGCCTGACGCTGGTTTCGCTGCTGGTGTACCTGTTTTTCCTGGTCAGCGCTGTGCTGGATCTGCCGCCGTTTCAGGAACTCCGCCAGGTGGATTATTCTTTGCCCCGCAGCGCCCTGGTGACGATTCTGATTTTGGGGCAACTGTGCCTGCTGCCGTTTCTCAAACCCCCGACCCGCGCCTGGGTCGGCGGCGAACCCTACAGCGGCGACTGGCGCTATACCCTGATGGCGATCGCCCTGCTGGGGATTTACCTGCTAATCGTCGCCCTGCCGCCGCTGCGAGAATTCTTTGAACTGTCGCCGCTGAGCCTTCCCGGCTATCTCTACATTGGGCTGGTGGCGGTGGAATGGTGCCTGCTGCTGCGCTTTATCTGGCGATCGCGCTTCTTCGACCGATTTCTCGGCGTTGATCTGAGCGATCGCCCCAGTTGATACACTAAGACGGCATATTCTTCATCCGAATATGCATTCCCAGGCATTTTTCATTAGATGCTCGTTTGCAATCTCAGGAGACCCCATGACCCGCGCCATTATGGAAACCGAGAAGGGCACGATTATCCTGGAACTGTTTGACCAGGACGCGCCCAACACCGTGAAAAACTTTGTGGATTTGTCGAACAAAGGCTTTTATGACGGGCTGAACTTTCATCGCGTCATTCCCGACTTTGTGATTCAGGGTGGCTGCCCCAACGGCGATGGCCGCGGCGGCCCGGGCTACACCATCAAGTGCGAAACTGCTGGCAACCCCCACAAGCACCAGGCCGGCTCCCTGTCGATGGCCCATGCTGGAAAAGACACAGGCGGCAGCCAGTTCTTTATCTGCCATTCGCCCCAGCCCCACTTGGACGGCAAGCATACGGTGTTTGGCAAGACGGAAGATATGGACGTGGTGAACGCGATTCGCCCTGGCGACAAGATTTTGTCGGTCAAGATCGAGCCGTAGTCTCAGCCTAAGCTAACCCTCAGCCTCATTGACCCCTTGCCCAATGCGTGAGGGTTTTTCCAAAAACCAAGCGGATGCCCAGAGCCGCGTCTCCTGGCATCCGCTTTTTGTGTAATGAATCGTAGGACAATAAACGGAGAAGCAATACGGAGCAGCAATATAAGCAGACTTTCTTCGATGCATTAAGCGATCCATATCGAAGAAAATCTATCCAGTTTCGATTTGCTTTAGGTTTTAAGCTAATCTAGAAAACATCTGATATAGACTTTTTTCAATATCTATCTAGATCGTCATAGACTTAGGTCTTCGCGCTCAAGCTTCCAACCGCGACCCTCTTCGCTCGGATTTTGCTCTGACACTGATGTCCTGTCCTGCATCACAGAGCCAATTTGGAGCATGTTAAGAAGGTTGAGGCTTTGAGCTACTTAGCTTTCAGACTTGATCCCTCACCCAACCCCCGGAATATGGCTGAACTCCTTATTCAAAGTGCGTGGCTCATTCCCTGCTACCCGCTGATGGGCATGGTACTGTCCATCCTTTGGTTTCCCTCAATCACTCGCCTGACGGGGCCGCGTCCAGCAGGATACGTGAACCTGATCATGACGGCGATCGCCTTTCTGCACGCGCTGCTGATTTTCCCGGCCGTCTGGCAACAGCCCGCCGTCGAATTTCGCCTGCACTGGCTGACGGTCGCTGGGCTGGATTTAACCCTACCTCTAGAAGTGTCCGCCCTGACCATCGGCGCAATCTTGCTGATCACTGGCATCAACTTCCTGTCCCAACTCTACGCCGTTGGCTACCTGGAAATGGACTGGGGCTGGGCACGGTTCTTTGCGCTGCTGGCGTTGTTTGAAGGTGGCATGTGCGGCTTGGTGCTGTGCAACTCGCTGTTCTTCAGCTACATGATTCTGGAAATCCTGACGCTGGGAACCTACCTGCTGATTGGCTTCTGGTTTAACCAATCGCTGGTGGTGACGGGGGCACGAGATGCCTTTTTGACCAAGCGGATAGGCGACCTGTTCTTGCTAATGGGCGTGCTGGCGATTTATCCGCTGGCGGGCACTTGGGACTTTGACGGACTGGCAGCTTGGGCCCAGACGGCTGAAGTGAATCCGAAGCTGATGACGCTGGTTGGGCTGGCGCTGGTGGCGGGGCCGATGGGCAAGTGCGCCCAGTTTCCCCTGCATTTGTGGCTGGACGAGGCGATGGAAGGCCCCTTTCCCAGCACCATTCTGCGGAACTCAGTCGTTGTGGCGACGGGGGCCTGGGTGCTGATCAAGCTGCAACCCGTGCTGGCGCTGTCGCCCACTGTCACCACTGCTGTTATTGCTATTGGAGCCGTCACTGCGCTGGGCGCATCCCTCATTTCCATTGCCCAGATCGATATCAAGCGATCGCTCTCCTATCTGGCTAGCGCCTACATGGGTATCGTGTTTATGGCGGTGGGTGCTGGCCAAACGCAGGCGGCTCTATTGCTGTTGCTGACCTATGCGATCGCCGTTTCGGCCATGATTATGAGCTGCGGCTCCATCGTGCTGAACAGCATCACGCAGGACTTGACGCAGCTTGGCGGGCTATGGAGCCGTCGCCCGGTGTCGGGGTTGTCCTATGCAATTGGGGCGCTGGGTCTGGTCGCGGTTCCCCCCTTGGGCGGGTTTTGGGCGCTGCTGAAATTGGTGGATGGGCTGCGTGAAGGCTCTCCTACCGTGGCAATCATTCTGCTGGTGGTGAATGATTTGGTGGCCTTCAGCGTGGTGCGGGTGTTTTGCCTGATTTTTGGCAACCAGGCAAAGCAGATGTCCCAGCGATCGCCCGAAAATCTCTGGCCCGTGACCCTGCCGATGGTTGTGGTGGCGGCCCTCACGCTGCACCTGCCGCTGGTGCTTCAAAGCCTGAACCTGCTGCCAAATTGGGCGCAGCTAGATAAAACCGCTGCCCTGCTGCTCACTTGGTCGAGTTTGGCTGGCATGGCGATCGCCGCTGTGGTCTACCTAGGCCCCGTCGAAAAGCCCGTGCGCCTGCCCTGGAAGCCGCTGCAAGACCTGCTGGCCTACGACTTCTATACCCCCAAGATTTACCGCTCTAGCGTTGTGGGCAGTGTGGATATCGTGTCGCGGCTGGTGGACTGGGGCGATCGCTACATTGTCGATGGACTGGTGAATCTAGTCGGAATTGTCTCAATCTTTGGCGGCGAAACCCTGAAGTATGGCAACACAGGCAAAACCCAGTTCTACGCGCTCACGATTGCCGTTGGTTTGACGGTGCTGATTGTCCTTAGCGCCTGGTCGATTTTGTCCAACCTGAAGCTCGTTGTGTTTGGCTAATTCCTCACTCTGACCCCCATTCCTGATTCTTCCCAAACCTATGCTCAGCATCTTGATTTGGCTACCGATTGTTGCTGCCCTTGTGCTAGCGCTATTGCCATCGTCGATTTCAGGCCCAAAAGTGCGAGCGATCGCCCTCTGGGGTTCCGCTGGCATCTTGGCGTACACCCTGTTTCTTGCCAGCCAGTTTGATCTCAGCAATCCGGGGCTGCAAATGCAGGAATACTTGCCCTGGATCGAACCGCTGGGGCTGGACTATCGCCTCGGCGTAGATGGTTTATCGCTGGTGCTGCTGGTGCTGAATAGCCTGCTCACCTGGATCGCCATCTTCAGCAGTTCCGAAACGACCGAGCGGCCGCGCCTGTTTTATGGGCTGGTGCTGCTGGTCAGCGGCGGCGTGGCAGGCGCATTCGTCGCGCAAAATTTGATGCTGTTCTTCCTGCTGTATGAGCTAGAACTGGTGCCTTTTTACCTGCTGATTTCCATCTGGGGTGGCGAAAAGCGAGGCTACGCAGCGGTCAAGTTTCTGATTTACACTGCGCTGTCGGGGGCGCTGATTTTGGCGGGCTTCCTGGGGCTGGTCTGGTTCACAGGTAGCAAGTCCTTTGACTACAGCGCCTTGATGGGGCAGACGCTGCCACTGGGGCTGCAAGTGGCGCTGCTGGTGACGCTGCTGATCGGCTTTGGCATTAAGGTGCCGCTGGTGCCGTTCCACACCTGGCTCCCGGATACCTACGTGTCGGCTTCGGCTCCGGTTGCCATCTTGCTGGGCGGTGTGCTGGCAAAGCTGGGAGCCTACGGCATTTTCCGCTTTTGTCTGTCGCTGTTTCCCGATGCCTGGGCACTGTTGGCTCCTTGGCTGGCTACTTGGGGGTCGATTAGCATCCTCTATGGCGCAACGGCGGCGATCGCCCAGAAGGACATCAAGCGCATGGTCGCCTACAGTTCCGTGGGTCACATGGGTTATCTGCTGCTGGCAGGCGCAGCACTTACCAGCCTCAGCATGGTCGGCGCGATCGTCCAAATGTTTGCCCACGGCGTGATTCTGGCGCTGCTGTTTCACCTAGTCGGCGTGATCGAAACCAAAGTTGGCACTCGTGAACTGGATGTTCTGAACGGTCTGCTGAACCCGATTCGCGGACTGCCGTCGGTCAGCGCTCTGCTGATTTTGGGCGGCATGGCCAGCGCGGGCATTCCCGGACTAGTGGGCTTTATTGCCGAGTTTCTAATCTTCCAGGGCAGCTACGCCGTGTTCCCAGTGCAAACCCTGATGGGCGTGGTCGGCACAGGCTTAACTGCGGTGTACTTCGTCATTCTGATGAACCGCACCTGCTTCGGCAAGCTGGACAATGCGATCGCCCGCTTTCCCCAGGTGAAATGGGCAGAGCGCGTTCCAGCCCTGGTGCTTGCCTGGATTATCTTCCTGCTGGGCATCCAGCCAAACTGGCTCGTCCGCTGGATCGAACCCACCAGCAACGCGCTGATCGCCGCCGTCACCACGCCCGCAGAAACCCGTCTGGCGATTGCCTCTACGGCGAAAACCCCTAATCTTCTGTTGATGTCCAGCCCTATCAGCAAATAGCCAGGTTTCAGGCTTTTTTCGCATTCCCCAACACCCTGTCACTCCGTCCCCCCATCCCTCTTTCATCTCGCCATGACCACTACCCTCCAAACCCCTCCCACCCTCATCCCACCCTCTCGGCATCCCCACGCCGACATCATCCATCGGCTAGAGGCCGGCGGCTCCATGCTGCCCGACACGCCCGAAAACCTGATGCAGATCATCGGCATCTACAAAGCCTACGCCGTGCCGATGGATTTTTACTGGCGCGACCTGCTCTATATTGCCGAGCAGGTGTTTCTCGACCCGTTTCCCTTTTTCAAATACTTCATTTCCCAGGAATACCTCGATCGCCCCAACCACTACGCCGGAGACACGGCCGACCTGCGGATTTGGCGTGGTCGAGCGTCTGCCCACCCGGAACTGCTGGAATTTATGGAAAAGGGTGAACTCAAGAAAAAGCTGCCCAAGCTCTTGCACCACCTCTGGCACGACCGGGTGAATATGGAATTCGCCGAAGAATGTATGCGGGCGATGCTGTGGCATCGGCACATGTACGCTCCGGTGAACCAGTTTGATGCCTATCTAGACTCCGACGAATATAAGCAAAATGCCGATCGCGCCATCCGCGCCTATTTCAAGAAAAATCCGGTGATGCTGGGGCTATACAAACTCTTCCCCGACATGTTCCTGGAAAAGGTGCGGGAACTGTCTTACTACGCCAATCTGGGGCTGTTTTGGGAAGTGATGGCTCCGGTGTTTTTCGAGATGTCGGACATCTACGATGAGGGTGGGTTCAAGGGCGTGCCCGACGCGATGAACTTTTTGGTGAACGGCATTTTTGCGATCGCCGGCCGTCCCATCTACCATCACGCTTACATCGACGGCGAATGCTACGAAATTATTCCCAAGTCCAAGGGCTTTACCTGGCTCTACGAAGCGGCGCTACCCTACGTAGAAGCCGTGTTCTACCGTACTTCTCCCTTCCGGGGCACCAAGTCCTACAACGCTCAGGCCAACCAAGTGCCCGCAGACCAGAAAGACTTTCACTACGGCATTCTCTATGCCGACGTGTTTCCTGTAGGCACTGCGGGCATTCCGCCGACGCTGCTGATGCAGGACATGCTGCACTTCCTGCCGCCTTATTTGGTGGAATATTATCATCAACACTGCCGGGGAGAAGACGACATGCTAGTGCAGTTGGGAATTACGTTCCAGCGGTCGATGTACAACGTCACATCGGCGGTGATTCAGGCATTGCGGACGGCGCTGCTGTATCCGCTGGATGATCCCAATCCTAAGCACCGCATGGCCAATCGCAAGTTCTTTGAAGCGCAGATGGATCGGTTCCTGCGCCCAGAGGCCCGCCTGCGCGATATCCAGAGTCCAGACTATCGCTAGGTTCTCCTTAAGTTCTCTTGGCCTGAAGTCTTTTCGGACAGGTTCAGTTCCCCCCTGAACCAGCTACTGTATACATCCAAGTTTTCTATGCTTGAGCGGCGCTGCTTTGATCCCCCCTAGCCCCCCTTGAGCAAGGGGGGAACCGATCCCCCTAGCCCCCCTAGCCCCCCTTGCTAAGGGGGATTTATGGGGATCTTTCAGCGCCTAACGCAAACAAGCGAGAAGTGTATACACCGTAGCCTTAACAAGAAGGGCTGAGGGTGGATCAGGCCCGGAGGCTTCAAGTAGGCTTCAAACATATGAGTCCTAATTGACTCTTAAATCAATTCACTGATTTGTTCACTGACCAATCTATCTAACATTCCTTAAGCTATGCCTACGATTGTCGATATTGCTGTGCAAACGGAAGGCTTTTCTACGCTCGTCGCAGCAGTGCAAGCGGCGGGTCTGGTAGAGGTGTTGCAGAGCGGCGGCCCGTTCACGGTGTTCGCGCCAACGGACGATGCCTTTGCCAAATTGCCACCCGGCACTATTCAAACCCTTGTGCAAAATCCGCCGCAGCTTGGGCGCATTTTGAAGTACCATGTCGTGTCTGGTAAGTACACTCAGGCGGATCTCAAGGGACTGAAAAGCCTGACTTCTGTCGAAGGCTCAGTGATTCCGCTTGATCTGTCCGATGCCTTTGAGGTGAAAAATGCGACGGTGGTGATGCCCGACGTGGAAGCGGACAATGGCGTGATTCACGTAATTGATAACGTGATCTTGATGGGCTGAATCTGGGTGGGTTGATCCTTCTCGATTTCTCAGGACTTACGCAGTCAGATCTCCCTAAATCCTCCTTGTTCAAGCCCTAACCTGCTTGACGCAGTATTTCTTAGCCTTAACCCTTTTCTGGGTTAGGCAGTGCCTGAAACGTAATGATTCTTGGCATAAGGATGGGCAGCGCACCGGCCGCCCATCCTTATATTTTTTGGGCTACCCGAACGTGCTAGCGAGACACGCCGATGGTATCGGTGATGGACTGGCTGAGCGATCGCCACTCTTCGTACTCCAGCTTGTCCGATTCGTACAGTTCGCGCAGCACGCCGGAAAACTGCTGGCAGGCGAGATAAAGATCAACCAGCGCCTTGCCTGCGTTTAGCGCCAGAAAGTCGCGCGAGTAGACTACGTCGTCATCGATCCGCTGCCGAGAGGGGGAATAGCAAACGCTGGTATAACCGATTCCTTGAGGCACAACCTCAATCATCCAACCGCGATAAAAGTCTGTTAAGCAAGCACTATTCATACAGGTGACTGGTTTTTCTATATTCGTTGGGAATTCGCTGAGATTGTTCGAGTCCGCGTACGATACGAGGCACCGAGTTTGATTCAGTAGCACCAAGACCTGAAGCAAAAGGAAGAAGGCGAGTGCTGGAATGATCTGGCAGCTTGCGCCAACCTGGCTAGTCAAGCCTTAATGCCTTACAACGCTCATCAGCGACCCGTACTGTCGAGCGTGCTGAGCGATATCAAGCTGCGCTGAGAGAATTTCTCCGTAGGATCGAGGGCGATCGCCCTAGACGGCTACATGAGACAAACTAAAACCAAGAATTTCCTGAACGCTCTGGAAAACCAGCAGAACCGAGCAATCCAAATTAAAGGAACTATCCGAGAATATACTGAATTTTCCTAGTCTGAGAATAGCGCGAACCAGCGTAATTACTTACGTTAAGTCAGCAAGAATTCATTAAGGATTTGTTGAAGCTCGATTCAGACAAATCTAGTTACGACTCGAAACGATTGTTCATGACTGGATTGAGCCAGATCCGATAGGCTGGAGGTAAGAGTTAAGAATGTCTTATATCCATGATTACTTCTACTAAAGTTAATCTGCTGCCGGGTCGCTCTGTCTGGCAGTCGGCGGTTTTACTAGCGGTAGGGTTTTGGCTCAGCGGCAGCCTTCTGCTGGATCTGGTCGTGATGCCTGCCATGTACGCCAGCGGCATGATGACGCAGCCCGGTTTTGCCAGCGCAGGATACAGCATGTTCTGGATTTTCAACCGTCTGGGGCTGCTGTGTGTGGCGATCGCCTTCGTGGGGCTGCTCTCGCTTTTGCGGCAGCACAAAGTCGCGGGCTGGGCGATCGCCGCAGTCTGGCTTCTGCTGGGAGTGACCTTTGCATTGACCTACGTGATGACTCCCGTGATGAGCGGTCTAGCGATGCCGCTGAACTGGCTGACGAGCGAAGCCAGCATCCCTGGCAGCATGGCGCAAATGCACGGAATTTACTGGGCTTTGGAACTGGTTAAGCTAGGGCTGAGTGCAGCGCTGCTGGTCGCGGTGGGTCGGCGGTTTTCGGGCGATCGGCTAGAAGCGGAACACTAGGTAGGTTCGCTACCGTCTAGCGGCTCATCTAGCAACCCATCCAGCGGCTCGTCTGGCAACTCATCCGCCGCACCCGGCAGCAGCAAACGGATAGCCATGACCACAAACCCGATCGCGGCAATCGCCTTGATCCAGCGGGTCGGCACGACCTGAGCCACGCCGCCGCCCAGCATCACGCCCAAAAAACTGGCCAGCACCAGCGCTACTGCTGTCCCCAAAAACACAGCCCGAACGGACTTGCCGCTGCTGCCGAGGGCGATCGCCGCAAGCTGGCTTTTGTCGCCCAACTCCGACACAAACACCGTGACAAACGCCAGTCCCAGCAAATTCCAGTCCATTTTTGCTCTATCCCTGAATTACATCCCACACCAGCATTCCCGCCACAACCAGCAGCAACACGGCCGCTGCTTTGTCGAGCAGTCGGGGCGAAATGCGGGTTGAGAGCCACTTGCCCAGCAGCACCCCACAAAGACTCGTGGCGATCAGCGCTGAACCCGCTCCCAGAAACACCACCCACGGCGCTTTGGATTGGGCACTCATAAGCAGCACCGTCATCTGGGTTTTGTCGCCAATTTCTGCCAGGAAAATCGTGATGAACGTCGAGAAGAAAATGCCGAATTCGTCTCGCAGACTGAGCGGCTGAGCAGTCGGCGCAGGCTGGGTTGAGTCGGCAGATCCGTCAGCCACCGCAGCAGGCGGCTGAATCGAAGGGGGGACTGGGCGCTCAGCGGTCAAAACGGGTGAAGATAGAATCGAGTCGGGGGAAACCAGGCTCACAGGCAGTCACCAATGCTTTTCATATTCTTTTCATTTTATGGCAATCCGTCTGCTCCGTCACCCGCGCTTCTCAAAGTCTGGAAAAACCCCGTTAAAAACATTCGTGAGTTCCCCGTAATTTCCCCGTGATTTCTTCCCATTCTCAGGCGCTTTCCTTCAACGATCGATGGCTGCATTGGCTGCAAACCGAGCGGGCGATCGCCGTCATTCGTGCGCCCAACCTGGCGACCGGCGAGGCCCTGGCGCGGGCAGTGGCGGCGGG
>NZ_DVEA01000285.1:0-14247 GCF_015295965.1 Thermoleptolyngbya sp. M55_K2018_002 | reverse complement strand
GCGGGTGGCTCAGGTGAATTCACGATGACAGCAGGACGCTTTCAAAGAGCAGGTTCACTAAGACTTTAGCCCAGATGCTTCGATTGAGCCTATGGGGGCCAAAAGGATTTATTGAACGGGATTTTGCCCTGTTCAGAGAGTCTCTGAAATGGGGTCAAAGCGGATACCCAAGCGGATGCCAAAGCTGGCAAACGGAGGCGGACAATTCGCGAAGCGATCCCTGCGGGAATCGCCCAACGATCCCAACTGCCTTCTGGAAAAAAACTGGGTAAAAGTTGCGCTCGCCCTGGGTCGAAAAAGGGGACATCGTTTCGATATGATAATGGAGCTTGTTTTTGAAACCCCGCCAGAGTACCCATGCTGACGCTTAAAGTGATTGTTTATATCGTCGTGCTGTTCTTCATCAGCCTGTTCGTGTTTGGCTTCCTGTCCAACGACCCCTCGCGCAACCCCAACCGCCGAGATCTCGAATAGTTTTTGTCTGAACAACCCTCTGCCCCCAGCCGCGGCAGGGCACTTAATCGTGGGAAGCGTCGTCAAGCGTCGTGACCGACCCCCAGGGCTGCTCGCATTCAGGGCTGCTTGCTTGACCTGATGGTTTGACTTAGTTTTAGCTGCGTATGCCCGTCCCGGTTCCGCCCCCTAGCTTCCCACCTCCCCCTGCTGCGATTGTCGATATTGCGCCTGCTGCCCCGGTTCAGGAGCGCGATCGCCTGCCTGCCGATGCATCTGCGACCGCATCTGATTCGCGTCCCCTGCCAGAGCCAGGTTCAGGGGTTCGGTGGTCATCACGGTCAAAGTCTGCAAGCACCGGATCAGCCCCATCGACCGCTGAAGTTACGCCCAAAGAGTTTACGCCCGAAGGATCTGCGCCCGGAGGATCTACGCCCAGATCAACAGTCGAGTCGATCAGCGCATCATCGCCTGGGTCGGTTGCGGATGTGGCTTCACGATTCCGCACCCCAGGAGCCAGCGCCTCGCCGACTCGTCCTGCCCGACAATGGCTGCAAACTCGTCAGGACGGGATAGCTGGTGATTCCCACAGGGATCGCTTTGTGAATCGCCCCGCTGCTCCTGCCACCTCTGCCGAGCCAGCCGATCTCATCCCTACGGCGCAGTCCGTTCCCACATCGAATCAGGGAAGCGACCTGGGCCGCTGTTTTCTTTCGTCGGGCGATTCCCGCAGAGATCGCTTCACGACTCGTCCTGCTCGTCTCAGTGGCCGTCTGCCTGCCACGCCGCCGCCTCTGCCTGCCGTCGCCAATGCCCAGTCCGCCGCAGCCCTGGGTGTGCCGCTGTCGGTTAACGTCGCCCCAGCGGTTGCTCCAGGGACAGACGGAACGGTGACGCTTCCTGTTGTGGAATCTGGTTCGGGTTTAGCATCCGTCCCAGAATACCTTCCCGCGCTGACACCGGGGACTCTGCTAGCCGCTCCGCCCTCCGCCACAACGATATTCCGCTCTGCACCGCCGCACCTGGCTGGTGACTGGCGACTGTTTGGAGAACCCCGGCAGCCGATTGAATCGCCCGTTGCATCCCTACAGCCTGCGATTACGCCGTCCTCGCTGTCATTTCGCCCCTCAATCCTGAGCGCTGAGGCGATTGGGGGACGGGAAATGGGGCCGATGGAGGGCGATTTCCGCAGGGATCGCTCCGCGAATCGCCCCCTGTCCGTCCCTGCCGAGCGCCAGCTTCCCAGCCAGACCTGGGCTGTTTCCAGCAATCCCATTCCCTTGCTTGCAGCGCTTTCCAGCCGCAGCGACGCAAGTACCGTTGCCCAGGCTCCTCCCCCGTCGAACCAACCCCCCAATCCAGACAGTGCCCCAAACCTGCCCGCGCCCATCCCGTTTCCAGAAACCCTGGAGCAAGACCCCGATTCGGGCCGGCAAATTCTGCTGATTCCGCCCCCAGACGACGGGCCCGACCCGGCGACCCCGCCGCCAGACGGAGAGGCCCCGGTCGATGTGCCAGCCGCTTCCCCGTCGCCGCCGGCTTCTCCCAGCCCTTCTCCTAGTCCTGCTGCGACGGATTCAGCAACGCCCACCAGCCTGACCGATCTGGTGGAAATTCGGGGCGATCGCCAAGACTTTGACACCCTGCGCGAGGTCTTCTCCGCCGAAGGCAATGTAGAAATGCGTTTCCGGCGGGCGGTGCTGACGGCAGATCGGGTGCAGGTGAATTTGCAAAACCGCATTGCGGTGGCCGAGGGCAATGTGCAACTGGTGCGGGGGGCTCAGATTCTTCAGGGCGATCGCCTCGTCTACAACTTTGTGCAGAGCGAAGGCACGGTGGACGGAGCTAGGGGCGAAATCTTCTTGCCCTCCAGCGGCACGGATCTTACCCTGCTATCGCCGCTGGAGGAAGCCGCTGCGGGCGCTGAACGACCTCGCCCCACGCCCCGTCCTCCGGGTGCGCCCCCTGTTTCCAGTCCCGGTGGCATCCTGGTAGAAGTGGGGGCAAACCTGGATCAGGGGTTGGCGCTCACGGGGCAGCGCGAAGGCGAACTCACCCGCTTTCGCTTCGAGGCTGAATCTATCGAGTTTTTTCCCGACGGCTGGGTTGCCCAAAATGTTCGCCTCACCAACGACCCCTTTTCGCCACCCGAACTGGAACTCCGCACCCCCGAACTCACCTATACCCAGTTCAACCCGCTCCAGGCGGAGGTTCGCGCCCGCAATCCCCGGCTTGTGTTCGACCAGCGCTTCAGCCTGCCCTTTTTGCAGAACCGGGTGGTGATCGACAATCGCCGCCGCCAGCCGCCCCTGCTTCGGTTGGGCTATGACGAAGAGGTGGGCGGGCTATTTGTGCAAGCGCCGCTGACGGTGATCAACCAACCCCGCGTGCAGTTTGTGCTTGCGCCCGCAATTCTGCTTCAGCGAGCCGTTACAGACAACAACTTTAATTTCTTTGATCCCAGCAGCATTGGGCTGTTGGCGCAGTTGGATGCCACCCTCGGCCCCTCCACGTCGCTGGTGGGCACGGCGACCTTTGGCACGCTTGATTTGGGCAATTTAGAAAACAGGGTGCGGGGCAGTCTGCGGCTGCGGCAGCAGGTGGGCATTCACCAACTGGCGCTGGAATATAGCTACCGCGATCGCCTGTTTAACGGCACCCTTGGGTTTCAGAACGTGCAGAGCAGCCTGGGTGCTGTCTTTTCTTCCCCCAACATTCCGCTGGGCACGTCCGGCATCAACCTCAACTATCAATTCAGCGCCCAGCTAATCAACGCCAATACAGACCGTCTAGATTTGCTTGACCCGCCCCTAGAGCGCCGCAACGATCGCGTCACGCTGGGTCGATTTCAGGCCAGTGCAGGGCTAACGCGGGCCTTTTTGCTGTGGTCTGCGCCGCCCCTGCCGCCCACTGCTGAAGGGGGACTGCGCTATTCGCCCACACCCATTGTTCCCAACCTCGTCGCCGTTGTCGGGTTGCGCGGCACTACTGCCTATTACACCAGCGAAGACAGCCAGAGCAGCCTGACGGCCTTTGCCAGCCTCCAGGGGCAGTTTGGTCGGTTCTCCCGAAATTTTCTGGACTACACCCGCTTCAACGTCACCTACTCTAATGCGATTGTGGAGGGGGAATCTCCGTTTCGATTTGACCGGATTGCTGATCCTCAGGTCCTGTCCTTTGGGCTGCTGCAACAAATCTACGGGCCGATTCGAGCAGGCTTTCAAACGTCAATTAACCTTGACAAGCGGGAAGATTTTGACACGACCTTTTTCCTGGAATATAGCCGCCGCACGTATTCCATCATTCTGCGGGTCAACCCCGACCGAGAGGTGGGATCGCTGGGCATTCGGATTAACGACTTTAACTGGACGAATCCGCCGGAACCGTTTTCGGGGCAGCCTCAGTAGAAGGGGGAAGAGGGAAGAGGGAAGAACGAAGAGGGAAGAACGAAGAACGAGTTTTTGGGGGGAGGCTTTAATTGCCTTGAGAGGACTCGTCTTAAAGGGAATTTGCCTTGGGAGAATCTGTGTTTGGGCGATCGCCCCTGGATGGCTGACCTGGCAAATTTGGGAAGCGGCTCTGCGAAATCTTGATCGGAGATGATTACATTTACCCTAAATTATGGAAGGGCCGGGCCCAAAGCAGTTTAGCTAAGAATAGGAGCGAAACGAGGGGGAACGGTCGAAGGGCACTATTCCGGGGGCGATCGCCACGCTTGATAGTGCCTCTTGCAAGCCGGATCTTACGCCGGATCTCACGCTAGATTTGGCCGCCAGCGACCAGCCCTGACCGCTCCTCCAGCTTCCGTGCCGAGAGTTTGTATCCTGAGTATCCCTTGAGAGAGTTCGAGAACCCATGCAACCGCATCAACACCTGCGTCGTACCAAGATTGTCGCCACGATTGGCCCTGCCACCAGCAGCCCCGAAGTTCTACGCAGCCTGATTGAAGCGGGAGCCACCACGCTGCGCCTGAACTTTTCCCACGGCACCCACGAAGACCACCAGCGCAATATTCGCACCATTCGCCAGGTGTCGTTTGAACTCAACCAGCCCGTGGGCATTTTGCAAGATTTGCAGGGCCCCAAGATTCGGCTGGGAAAATTTGAGCAGGGCCCCATCACGCTGAAAAAAGGCGATCCCTACATCCTCACCAGTCGCCCCCTCCTCGGCACGCAGGACATTAGCTCCGTGACCTACGAGCCGCTGGCGGAAGAAGTGCCCGTCGGCGCGACGATTTTGCTGGACGATGGGCGGGTCGAAATGCGGGTGGAAGCAGTAGACCTCGACCAGCGCGAACTGCATTGCCGCGTGGTGGTGGGCGGCGTGCTGTCCAACAACAAGGGCGTGAATTTTCCCGGCGTGTATCTGTCGATCAAAGCGCTGACCGATAAGGACAAAACCGACCTGATGTTTGGGCTGGATCAGGGGGTGGACTGGATTGCCCTCAGCTTTGTCCGCAATCCGCAGGACATTCTGGAAATCAAAGAAATTATCTCTAGCGCCGGGAAAGACGTGCCTGTAATCGCCAAGATCGAAAAGCACGAGGCCATCGAGCAGATGGAGGCAGTGCTGTCGATTTGCGATGGCGTGATGGTGGCGCGGGGCGATCTGGGCGTAGAGTTGCCCGCCGAGGAAGTGCCGATTTTGCAGAAGCGGCTGATCGCCACGGCGAATCGTTTCGGGATTCCCGTGATCACCGCTACCCAGATGCTCGACAGCATGGTGAGCAATCCCCGTGCTACCCGCGCCGAAATCTCGGATGTGGCGAATGCGATTTTGGACGGCACGGACGCGGTTATGCTGTCCAACGAAACGGCGGTGGGCAAGTTTCCGGTAGAGGCCGTCGAGACAATGGCGCGGATTGCGGTGCAGATTGAGCAAAATCTGGCGATCGCCCGCAATGTAGACAGCAACTCTGGCGGACACTCCATCCCCAATGCCATCAGCCAGGCCGTCGGGCGCATTGCCGAACAACTCCAGGCCGCCGCCATCATGACCCTGACAAAAACGGGAGCCACTGCCCGCAATGTGTCGAAATATCGCCCTGGCACGCCCATCCTCGCCGTCACGCCCCACGTCGATGTGGCGCGGCAGTTGCAACTGGTTTGGGGCGTGCGGCCGCTGCTGGTGCTAAACCTGCCCTCAACGGGGCAAACCTTCCAGGCCGCGCTCAACGTCGCCCAGGAAAAAAACTTTCTCAAAGAAGGCGATCTCGTCGTCATGACGGCGGGAACCCTACAGGGAGTATCCGGTTCTACTGATTTGATCAAGGTCGAAGTGGTGACTGCGGTGCTGGGGCGCGGCATCGGCATTGGGCAGGGGCTAATCAGCGGCCGCGCCCGCGTTGCCCGCAGCAGCAAGGAAGTGAGCAACTTCAACTCTGGTGAAATTCTGGTTGTGCCCAACACTGGAGCCGAATACCTGGATGCCATCCGCAAAGCCGCAGGCATCGTCACCGAAGACGACAGCCTTACAGGCCACGCCTCCGTGATCGGTCTCCGCCTGGGCATTCCCGTTATCGTCGGGGTCAAGGATGCCGCTCAGGTGATCCGCGACGGCACGCTGCTGACCCTGGATATCCAGCGCGGACTGGTTTATTCCGGTTCGCTAAATGGGCAAGCTGATCCAGGGTTGTAGGCTCCGATCCCTGCCCCACCCTCCCATCTGCCTTCGCGTCCCAACCCTCCCCCATCATCCACTCCTATGATCCAGCCCATCTCTCCGGCCCAGGCGCGACAGGCACGGCAGCAGTTTGCTACGCCGGAAGATTACCTGTCCTACGAGTTGGGAAAGGCGGTGCAGGAGTTGCCGCCGCTGTATACGCGGTTGCTGGCGGGAACGCTGTCGGCGCTGGTGTTGGGGGCGATCGCCTGGGCCCATTTCAGCAAGGTAGATGAGGTGGCAACGGCGCAGGGGGCACTGATCCCCGCGCAGCAGATTCGCCCAATTCAGGCGCTCCAGGGCGGCAAGATTGAGAACATTCTGGTGAAGGAGGGCGATCGCGTCGAGCGGGGCGACGTGCTGCTGGAGCAATCGACCGAGGTGAGCCAGGCCGAAATTGACCGACTGCGGGAAGCCGCGACGCTGATTCGCCAGGACATTGCACGACTGGAGGCCGAGCGCACAGGGCAAGCGCAAACGGGGGTCGCTCTGCAAGACCAACTGCTGGCCGCGCGGCGGCGCGAGTTTGAGGGACGGCGGGCGGCGGCCGAGGCCGAGGCGCAGGGACAACAGGCGGCGATCGCCGAGTCTAGGGCCCGCCTAGCCCGATTGCAAGAAAACCTGAGCAGCGCCCGCGCCAGCTTGGCCAATGCCGAAGAACGAGAGCGCAGCCTGCGGCCCTTGGTGGAACCTGGCACAGGAGCCGTTCCCCGGTTTGACTATTTGGAGGCGAAGGATCGACTAACCCAGGCGCAAGATCAAATTGCCTCACTCCAGCAAGAAATCGTGGCACAGACCCAGGCCATCCGACGAGCGGAGGAAGCCTATCGCAGCGCCCGCCAAGCCGCTGACCGCCTCGGTGCCGAACGCCAGAGCGAGATTCTGGCGCAGCTCAACCAGCGGCGCGAAGAACTAGCGACGGTTGAAGGACAGCTCGCCCAGGCGACCCGCGCCCAGGAACAAGATACCGTCCGCGCTCCCGTGACGGGCACGATCTACAACCTCCAGGTGACGCTGGCAGAAGGCACTGTGCAACCCGGCAAAGAACTGATGTCTATCCTGCCGGAGGACAGCGAACTGCTACTAGAGGTGCAAATTCTGAACCGAGATATCGGTTTTATTACGCCAGGGATGCGGGCCAAGGTGAAGCTGGCCACCTTCCCGTATCAGGAATTTGGCACGATTGAGGGGGAAGTAGTGCAGATTAGCCCCAACGCTACCATCGACCAGGAACTTGGCCCGGTGTTCCCAGCGACGATTCGCCTGAGCCGGACTCAGGTGGCCGTGTATGGACAACTGGTAGACCTGACCCCAGGCATGGCGGGCGTAGCGGAAATTGTGACCCGCCAGCGGACGATTCTCACCTTCTTGATTGAGCCGATTACGCGCCGATTTGATGAGGCGTTTCAGACGCGCTAGGGTTCACAAGCGTCGGTCGCACAAGCGGCATCCACAGAGTCGGTCGCACAGCGCGATGGGGGTGCCAAGTGACCCTTTGCCACCAGTCGCACAAGCGGCATCCAAAGAGTCGGTCGCACGAGCGGCATAAAAACAAGCGGCATCAGAAGAGGAGAAGAAGCGCAGACGTGATGGGGAGCAGGGAATGGGTGCAAGGTTCAGGGATAGAGGCGCTGCGGGGCGGACTGGTGGTGTCGTGTCAGGCTCCGGCTGATTCGCCACTGCATGAGCCAAGCGTGATTGCGGCGATCGCCCTTGCGTCACAAAACCAGGGAGCCGTCGGGGTTCGCATCGACACGCCCGCCCATGTCGCCGCCGTGCGCCAGCGGGTGCAGGTTCCCATTATTGGTCTGTGGAAGCGTCAATTAGACGGCTGCGATGTGTACATCACGCCCCAGTTTCAGCACGCAGCGGCGATCGCCCAGGCAGGTGCCGACATCATCGCCATTGATGCTACGCTGCGTCCCCGTCCCGACGGAGAAACGGTTGCAAGCCTGATCCAAAAAATTCACGCCGACCTAGGCAAGCCCGTAATGGCAGATGTGGATACGCTAGAAAGCGCGATCGCCGCCGCTGCTGCCGGAGCCGATCTGGTGGGCACAACGCTCTACGGCTACACGGCCGAGACGCGCCATCTAAAGCCACCGGGCTTTGACCTGCTCAGCCAACTGTGCAAAACGCTATCGATCCCCGCGATCTGTGAAGGAGGCATCGCCTCCCCCGCAATGGCTCGAACAGCCCTCGACCTTGGCGCGTTCTCGGTCGTCGTGGGCACGGCAATCACTGGCATTGATTTGCAGGTCAAAGCCTATTGTGAGGGGCTGCGGCAGGATAGCGCAGCAGACTGCTGAGCCTTTTAGGGACGCTTCTGGTTTCTGATTCTGATCTCTGATTCTGATTTCTGATAGAAAACCCTTCTAGCGTCCCTTCACCGTTTCTCTGATAGCCACACGCTGAAGACGCTCCCCTGACCCAGCGTCGAGCGAACGGCGATCGCCCCGCCATGCGCTTCCACAATTCGCCGCGACAGGTACAGCCCTAGCCCGCTGCCCGCCCGCTTGTGGTTGCCCTGGCGATAGCGCTCAAACAGAATACTCTGGTCGTCATGCGGAATGCCGGGCCCCGTGTCTTGCACCTCCACCAAGACCTGGCGAGGGGCATCGCCGTTGGCGGCAGAGGCTTCTGCATCGGCAGCGACCCGGCTGAGACGCACGGTCACCGATCCCCTGTCGGTGAACTTAATGGCGTTGCCGAGCAGGTTTATAAACAGGCGGCGCAGTTCCAGGCGATCGCCCATCACCACCCCACCGCCCTCTGTGCCATCCACCATCTCCAAAGCAAGCTGCTTGTCCTGCGCCCAGGGCATCAGTTCCTGGCACACCTCGCGCAAAATCTCCGGCAGGTGGCACGGGTCAAACAGCATGGTCTTCTCGCCTGCGTCGTGGCGATACACCTCCAGCAGCGTGTTGACCATTTGCAGCAGGTTTTGGTTGCTGCGGATCATAATGGCGATCGCGTCGTTCATTTCTGGCGTAATCGAACCAAAGGCATCCTGCTGGAATAGCTTCAGCATTCGGTCGGCAGCCACTAGTGGCGTTCGCAAATCGTGGGTCAAGCGCGAAACAAAGTCTTCCCGCTGGCGGGCAAGCTGCTCTCGCTGACGCTTGGCTAGCTCGGCTTCCTGCTCTGCCTGATGAATTCGGAGGGCGTTGCGGAGAATACGCGCCAGCACCTCTGGCGACACTTTCGACTTGGGCAGATAGTCTGACGCGCCAGCCTTCATTAGCTCTACGGCAATTTCCTCATCGCCCTGCCCCGTCAGCACGATCAGCGGCGTTTTGTCGCCCCGCCCCCGCACGTCCTGCACGACCGCCAGCCCGTCCCGATCGGGTAGGCGATAATCCAAAAACACGCAGTCATAGGTGCGCTCTTGGAGTGCGGCGATCGCCGCTGCATAGTCCCCCGCCTCGATCAGGATCATGTTGATGCCTGCATTTCGGAGCGATCGCCGCACGGCCATCCGGTCAATCTCGTCGTCATCCACCACCAGCAAAGACAATGGGGCATCCAGTAGACTGCTCTGCCGTAGAGCATCCGTTGCAGCATTCAAAGACATGATTCACGCGCCTCTCGATTGAGGGAGGGTCAGGTTATGAAGACGCTAAAGAATCAGCTAGAGGCATCAGCTAGCAGAGTCCCTAGACCGTCTGTAAAGCGCTGCTGACTAGGGCAACTCGCACAGCATCCAATAGCGATTGAGCGTGGCCATTGTTTCAGCAAAATTTGTGAACGTAACGGGCTTCAAAATATAACCCGCCACATTTAGATTGTAAGCTTCAACCCGATCCTTATCCTGATTGGAAGTCGTCAACACGATGACCGGTGTTTTTCTTAATTCTGGATCGGTTCTCAACTCGTGTAAGAACTCGATCCCGCTCATTTTAGGCATATTTAGATCCAGCAAGATGAGCCGACGAGTCGGCGGCACGATGGCTGGATTACCACTCTCGCTTCGCAGCATTGACAGGGCTTCGATTCCATTCGTCGCAACGTACAGCGGATTGGTGATGTTGTTTTTCTTGAACGCTCGACGGACGTTCATGACATCTACTTCGTCATCTTCTACGAGGAGAATGTTGATAACACGCTCTTGGACTTGCATAGCTCGTGACACGCTAAACTAACTTTCAGAACTCTCTAGATTTTTCTATTCAAAAGTCTTTTAATGGCAGTGAAATAACAGAAGTGAAACTCATTGCAAAACCGCAAACCTGCAAATACAGTTTCGTAAAATAATCTGAAAGTGGACTGACCCATTTTGGGTTTTTAGAAAAGCCTCTTGTCAAAAAAACTTCTAACTTGAACCCCTCTTGCTACTCTGATCAGGCTTGGACAGACCAAAGATTTCGACAGATTTTGACATAGTAAAGCCTGGATACCCAGCCCCTTCTAGCCTATCGTCCTCTCCATCGCCCTCTAAGAACCTGAAGAACGTTGAAGCTTTGAGAACTTTGACTAAACCTTTTTGACTAAACCTTACTGAACTAGTAGTTTAATGCCTGACCCACCTCCCCAAAGCCTGAGAAATCCGTTAATTTCCTAAACTTTTGACGAATTTAGCCAGTATAAGAAGGGATTTGAATTAGCAGCACTCCATCTCTAACCTGTAGGCGAGTCAGGCTAGTGAGGAGCGATCGCCATTCATGCGCGACTCGAAATAAACTCGATATCGCATCGCCCTCTCATCATTAAGCACTCCATCATTCAGCAGCCCGCCATATCAGCATTCCGTCACGCTATTAGCGGGCATTTCCGAACTCTGCTGAAAACTGCTGCACATCCGGGGGCGATGCGACTGCTGCGGAGGGCACAGCGATCAAGAGCAGCACAGTCTTAACTCAGAAGGTTTGCGCTTTTGGAAAATCAGTGCAACCTGGGGGTAGAGCTGCACTAGCCACAAGCAGCAAGCCTTTACTACCATAGCTAAATTTTATATAAGCGATGATATCTCTGCCGTCATCCTAGAGTTAGAGTTTTTTATTGACAAAGGGGCAGTCTCCCGATGCACCTACCGCAATCAGCCTGGATGCCTGAAGGAGCCATGAATTTCGGGCGAGCCAGAACAGCACCCGATGCTTTGTAAAGCAGTCAGGACTGGGTATACAGCGATTCTAGGCAGTGTCTTAAAACTTTCTAGGTCGTTGATTACCTTGAGTCGATCCCCCTAAATTCCCCTTAATCAGAGGGACTTCCGGAGCGGTTTGGCCCAGTTCCCCCCTTGTTAAGGGAGGCTAGGGGGGATCGAAGGGTTTTAAAATACGCCCCAGAACAATCCTAGACGGTTATTTATTCCCGGTTATTTATTCCAGGTAAAGTAGAAGGTCGTGCCTGCGCCCTCTTCCGAATCTAGGTGAATCGTGCCTCCTTCTGTTTCCACGATGCGCTTTACGATGGAAAGCCCCACGCCTGTACTTTCCTTAACATCGCGGGCCTGGAGCGTTTGAAAAATCATGAAAATCTTGCGGTGATATTCCGGCGCGATGCCTGGACCGTCGTCTGCTACGGAAAACTCGTAGCGATCGCCCAAATCTTTGACCCCGATTCGCACTTGCCCATCCGGCCGGTCGTGATGCTTGACCGCGTTGCTGATTAGGTTGGCAAAGACCTGTCGCAGGGGCAGCCGCTTGGTAATCAAGGTCGGCAGGTCGGGCGGGATCGTAATGGTAAACGTGTCGGGCGGGTCGATGGAATCAATGACCTCATCGAGCAGCACCGATAGGGACACCCGCTCCACCGGAGACTCCACACGCCCAACGCGGGAATATTCCAGCAGCCCGTTGATCAGCGCTTCCATACGATGCACGCGCCCCCGTAGGAGGTGAAGCTGCTGCTGGTTTTCCGGGGGCAGTTGTCCCGACAGGTCTTCTTCGATCCATTCAGACAGGTTGGCGATCGCCCGTAGGGGAGCCTTCAGGTCGTGGGACGCGACGTAGGCAAACTGTTCCAACTCGCGGTTGCGATCCTCTAGCATTTCATTCGTCTCAGCCAAATCCCGCGTCAAGCGATCCAGTTCATCCGCCCGCGCTTTGAGCTTGGCCTCTGTTTCCAAAAACTGAGTAATGTCGCGAATAATCGCAATCCGCCGATCTTCGAACTGAATCTCGCTGAGGGAAATCTCCAGCGGAAACTGGGAACCATCTCGTCGTTGCCCGATGACTTGGTGCGGTTGTCCCGGCTGAATCCGCGCAAGCGCATGACTTCCCATCCCATCAGACCCGGCAACCCCAACCCCTATAGCCTCAGACCTTGCAGCCTCAGACTCCGCAGCCTCAGACCCCGAAACCTCAGATTCCGTAACGTCGGACTCACCAGCCTCAGAACCGGGGAACTCAGGATCAATCACCACGAAACCCGCAGACGTAGAATCCAGGGTTTCTAAATCGACTGCCTCTTCAGAATTTGCGGCTTCCGATTCAGAATTTTCAGCTTCTGAACTGTCCGCCTCGGAAGTTGCAGCTTTCGGAGGAGCCGCTGCCAAACTGGTAACTTCCGAACTGGTCGTCTGAGAGATTGCAGCTTCTGAACGGGTTGCCTCAGAGATCAGCGACTCCTGTGGGGCTAGCAGCACGTCCAGCGGCCGCCCTTCGACCTCGTGCGCCTGGTAGCCAAACAGTTGCTCTGCTGCGGTATTGAAAATCTCGATTTCGTCGTGTTCATCCAGCGTCACCACGCCATCTACCACGTTGCCCACAATCGCCTGAAGCAGCAATCGGCTCTCTTTCAGCAGTTGCTCTCGGCTTTGCAGTTCACGGTCGAGCTGACGAAACAGGTATACCGCTGCCGTGGATGCCATCAGGCTCAATCCGGCCGTTAGCCCAATGATGCTAGAAGTTATATTTAGTAATCGAGAACGCTCAATGGTGTAGGCATTGAGCCGAAGCTGTTCTTGCCTTTGCAACTGGGATACAAATTCCCGCGCCTGATCAACCGTTGCCTTGCCTTCATCTAACAAGCCGACGAATGAAGGGGCCGTAATGGGAACGTTGGGCTGGGTCGTTAGTGTGTTGACTGTATCATCTAGTAGCCCCATGCTCCGGTCTACTAGCTGTTCTATCTGAGCCACGTCCGCATTGCGGCGATCGCGCTCTGCCTCAGAAACCCCGTATTGGTAGCTCGCCTCCAACCGAGCCAAGCTGTCATCTAAGCTAGCTTTAGCTCGTTTGTAAGGAGCGAGATAGCTGGTATCGCGCGTAATGCCGTAACCTCGAACTCCGGTTTCTGCATTGAGCAAGTCAATCAGCACATTATCTGTAGCGGTAATCACGTCTCGTGTGGCCTCGATCTGCCGTCGAATGCTGCCCAGCATATTCATCGACCAAATCCAAGACCCAAGGGCGATCGCCAGACAAGTTGCCGGAATCGCGGCGATCGCGGCTCCTCGATAGGCAACTGGCAACCTCGACCAATTGATAAAAACTTGCCGATTGAGTTCTGAAACCTGCTCCTTACCGCGCCTCATGCTGTCCCTATTAGGTTCATAGCTGCTGAGGCTGAGACGGGTTCTCAGAGAGTCCAGCGGCTATCAATTCCCTTCCTCAGCTTGCAACTATTCTTAATCTTGGCAGTTTAATGGATTCCCTGCGCTATGCCTTAGGGAGTATCTTTTTCATCCTGTGCAAATTTAGTCTCTCTCTGCTGACGGATGACGAGAGTGAAAGTTGCAAACCATAATGCTGCCTATCTTGCAGTTTGGAACGGAAACTCCAGACTTGGCATTCAAGCTAAAAATTTAGGTCATAAGTCAAGCGCCGAGGTTGCCTACAGCATTATTTCCGAGTCGATTGGCTTCTCTGAGATGGCTGGTCTAAGCGAACTTTTCTAGCGGGTCTAGATATTTGTTTAGGTAGAGGCTGCATGATGCTTCAGATAGATTTCTCACACTAGTTTCAACCAAGTCCTTCAACCAAATCTCTAAGAGGATGTTTGAAAAGTTCCACTGTTTGTAGAAAAGCGTGCAAGATCTCCCTAAATCCCCCTTAAAAAGGGGAACTTTAAGGCGGTTTCCCCCCTTTTTAAGAGGGGCTTAGGGGGGATCTCTGAGTGCTTAACATTACAGGCGATACCTTTTCAAACACCCTCTAAACGCATACAGCGTTTAATCATCCAGTAATCATC
>NZ_DVEA01000290.1:0-2580 GCF_015295965.1 Thermoleptolyngbya sp. M55_K2018_002 | reverse complement strand
TTTAGCCCCAGAATATTCAAAAAAAACAGGCCCCAGAGGAGTTCATGAATCGCCCTGGGAACCGCCAGCAGCCCGCGAATCAGCAGCCAAAGGGGAGCCGCCCACGCGCCGCCCGCCGCCCTCGGCAACACCGTCCGCCACCAAGTTTCCGACGACAGCACGCCGCCCACCAGCCCTAGCGCCACACTCAGGGTCGTGCCGCAGACTGCATAGGCAAAGGTGACAAAAGTTGCCCTGGCAATTACCTCTAGAAAGTCGCGGCTGAGGTCGGGCCGCAGGCTGCTGGCCCAAAACTCCACAAACTGGCCCCAGCCGCCGGGGTTGACTAGGGTCGCGTCTGGTCGTCCGATGCCCGTGGCGTAGAGCGAAAGGGCGATCGCCCCCAGCATTACCAATCCCCACCCGTTGCGGCGGTTCAGCCAGGGGGGAGGCGGTGGGAGGGCAGTGGGTGCAGCGGGCATCGGGGTGCAGAAACGGTTAAAGGACAGGCTGCTCTAGGCGGTATAACTCGTGGATCATCGCGTCCGTCACTTGGGCAGGCGGCGCGTCGAACTGAATCTGCCCCTGCCGCAGCCCCACCAGCCGCGTGCAGTACTGAAACGCATATTCGATATCGTGCAAGCTGATCACCAGCGTTTTGCCACTCTGCTCTGTCAGGCGGCACAGCAGCGCCATCAGGTCGTGGGCGCGGGCCGGGTCGAGGCTGGCGATCGGCTCATCTGCCAGGATGGCCACCGGATCTTGCACCAGCACACGGGCGATCGCCACTCGCTGCTGCTCGCCGCCCGATAGCCGATCGGTGCGAACATACAGCTTCTCGGCAATGCCAACCTGAGCCAGCGCCCGTGCAGCGATCTCTACCGACTGGGGCCACAGCAGCGACCAAGCGGCCTTGGCCAGCGACCAGCGTCCTAGGTGTCCGGCATTGACGTTGTGAATCACCGACAGATTGGTGACGAGGTGATGCTGCTGATAGACCGTCCCAATTTGCCGCTGCACCCGCCGTCGCTGCCGAGGCGACAGCCGCCGCAGGTCTTGCCCCAGCACCGTCACCTGCCCCGCCGATGGCAGCAGCGTCCCGTTCAGCAGACTCAGCAGGGTGCTCTTGCCCGCGCCGCTGGGGCCAATCAGCGCAACCCTTTCCCCAGCAGCAATGCTCAGGTTCACCTCGGCCAGAGCCGTGAGCCCCTGAAACTGGCGCGTCACCTGGCTGAGGTAAAAAATGGGCGGGCCCATCACTGGATCTTGCCAATCTGGCGACCGACAGACTCAATCTGCGAGTAGTTCTCGTTTTTTGTGGGAATAAACTTTGCCGCGCCAAACAGCCCCAGCACCTCTTTCTGGTCTGGGTTCGCCGGGTCTAGCTCCGTAAATGCCACCTGCACCTTTTGGATGAAGCCCTGGCCGTAGCGCTCTTCCACCTCTGGGCTAATCACCCAGTGATAGTCGTAGTAGGGCGGCGTGGTCCAAATCACCTGCACCTTATTGGTGTCTACTGCACCCTCCGCCACTCGCGATTCCCAGACTTGAGAATTCAGTGCGCCGACTTCGTAGGTTCCTGCTTCCACCAGCTTGATGGTGGCATCGTGATTGCCCGAAAAGCCCACTTCCCCTTTGAAATCTGACAACGTCATGCCTGCCTGCTGAATGAAATATTGCGGCATCAGCCGACCAGAGGTAGAAGATTCGCTGCCAAAGGTGAGGGTGCGCCCTTTGAGCGTGTTAAGGTCTTTGAGGTCAGTAAAGGGCGCAATGCCGCTCTGGGTGTTGGCAATGAAGACGCTGGTGAATTGTTCGTCGATGTCGCGCTGGGCGATCGCCTGGGCCCCCGGCACTTGCAGCCGCGCCTGCACACCCGTCAGCCCACCAAACCACACCAGATCTAGATCACCCACCTTGAAGGCCGTGACCGCAGCCGCATAGTCCGTAACGGGCTGATACTTCACGGGCACGCCCAGCTTTGATTCTAGATAGGCAGCCAGCTTCTCGGCCTGTCGCTGCACCTTTTCGGGGTCTTGGTCGGGAATCGAGCCAACCACCAGGGGGGCGGCAGTTCCGGCAGGTGAACCAGTTTCAGGGTTTTGGGCGGTCGGGCTACCCGCGCAGGCATTCACCAAAAGCACTGCCAAAGTGCCCAACAACAATGAGCGGCGTTTGAAGGAGGTCATCATCAGGTTAATGGCTTATGTAAAACTCTGTCTTGTGCTGTCTTGATGGACGACGTTTTGCATTCTGTCTAGCATCCAGTCTTGGATTCTATCAGGTCTGCCTGCAGAACTTGAGTATCTGGCCCAGTCAGACTACCCTTCAGAGGGTGTCCAAAAGCTGCCTAGTCCAAAGATGAGCGATTTTATTCATTTGACACCGGAACCGTCTAACCTGGTCGAGTTGTTGGAGCGGCGATCGCACGCTCATCCAGACCGACGGGCGTTCATCTTTTTGCAGGATGGCGAAACCGAAGCGGGACACCTGACCTACGCCGGGTTATACCAGCAGGCGACCGAAATGGCGGCCTGGCTCCAGCACCAGCTTGTACCGGGCGATCGCCTGACGCTGGTCTATTCCTACGAGGCGGCGCTG
>NZ_DVEA01000410.1:0-14274 GCF_015295965.1 Thermoleptolyngbya sp. M55_K2018_002 | reverse complement strand
GGGCGGCGCTCCAGCAGGGACGGGTTGTCCACTTCCAGCCCGGTCAGCGGGTTGCGCTGGTGGGCGGCAGTGGTTCCGGCAAATCGACGATTGCTAAACTGGTGTGCGGACTCTATCAGCCTTGGGCAGGCGAGATTTACTTTGACGGACAGCCGCGCCAGAGCCTCCCGCGTTCTGTGCTGGCAAATTCCCTGGCAATGATCGAGCAAGAGGTGCTGCTGTTTGCAGGCAGCGTGCGCGATAACCTGACCCTGTGGGACACAACGCTTTCCGATCAACAGTTGATTCAAGCCTGTCGGGATGCTGCGGTACACGACATTATCTTATCCATGCCAGGGGGCTATGGGGCGGAACTGTCGGAAGGCGCAACGAACCTCAGCGGCGGACAGCGGCAGCGTTTGGAAATTGCGCGGGCGCTGGTCAGCAATCCTTCAATACTGGTTATGGACGAGGCGACAAGCGCCCTGGACACAGAAACGGAACGCATTATTGATTACAACCTGCGGCTACGCGGATGCACCTGTCTCATCGTGGCACACCGCCTCAGCACCATTCGAGACTGTGATGAAATCATTATGCTGGAACGCGGAAAAGTGGTTCAGCGAGGCAGCCACGACCAGCTTAAGACACAGGAAGGGCCCTATCTCCAGCTCATTCGCAGCGAAGGCGGCTCGATTGAATAACTTGCAGATCGTGTTGCAGATTGCATCGCAGATTGCATTGCAGATTGCATCGCAATTTATATGTAAAAAATGAGACAAAAGGAACGCAGGAATGCTGGCAGAAGAAAGAAAGCTTGAGCGAGTTCATCCTACCCGATCGCTGCACGGAAACGAACCCCTACTGCTAGACCACCAGACCGTTTGGCAGGTACAATCCGGTTCGCTGGCGCTGTTTGCTGTGCCAATGCAAGATGGAATTCCACGCGGGCGGCGGCGATACTTGTTCAGCGTCAACGCGGGCGAGGCCGTATTTGCAGCCGACGCAGCCGAGTTTGGCGAACCGGGATTATCGCAGCCGTGTCAGCAGCCGTATCAACTGATGGCGGTGGCGCTGGAAGAGACGGATCTGACAGGGCGATCGCCCGCTGAATTCCTCCAGTGGCTGCACGACGAACCGCAGGCTGCCCAGCAGCAGCTTGAGGGCTGGGTGCATCAGTTGGGCACGACGCTGGCAAGCATGACCGCAACCATCTTGCCAACGCCCCTCGATCGATATGGCGTGTTGGGCATGGGCGAGGTGTTTCAGCCAGCTCAGGGTGCCGTAACCTGGGTGCGCGTGCTGCAAGGAACTGCGCTGCTGCAAGGGGTGTCGAGCTTGCCGCTGGAACTGGGGGTGTGGCTGCCGCTGGAACGGCATCTCTGGCTGCAAGCTAGCGATATTGTGGAACTGGAAACCTGCACCAGTGATGCCCAATCGGCGATTGCCCTGATGACTGGACTGAGCCATCTGCAAGCAAAGGTGATGCAGGGAATCCAGAGGCTCGAAGCTCAGGAGCAGCATCAGGAACTCGCACGCTATCGCGAACGGCAGCAGCTCAATACGGAAGCCGTAACGCGGACGCTGGACGAACTATCGACCGTATTTGATGCTGCGCCCACTTCGTTAGAACATACATTACTGGGACATGCAGCAGACGTGGCGATCGCCATGAACCCAGAAACAGCGCTACTGGCGGCGGCTGGGGCCGTGGGGCGGGCCCTGGGGATTGCCATTTCACCCCCTGGCAAGTCAGAAGATCTGCGGCGGCTGAAAGACCCCATCGAGGCGATCGCCCGTGCCTCCCACATCCGCATTCGCCGCGTCACGCTGCGACAGGGCTGGTGGCATCAGGACGGCGGCCCGCTGCTGGCCTACTCGCTAGAAGACGGCCGTCCTGTGGCGCTGCTGCCTCGCTCTGCCTCACGCTACGAACTGCTCGACCCGCTGCGCCAAACCCGCACGATCTGCGATGCCCGCGCTGCGGAAACCCTTGCGCCCACTGCCTACACCTTCTATCGCCCGCTGCCACCCCTCGCCAAGCCATTAGCACTGCTGAAATTTGCCCTGCGGGGACATTTCAAAGAACTGTGGGTTGTGCTGCTGGCGGGGCTGGGCGCAACGCTGCTGGGCATGGTCACGCCCCAGGCAACGGCCCTGCTGATCGATCAGGCCATTCCCGATGCCAACCGCAGTTTGCTGCTGCAAATCGCGCTGGGGCTGCTGGCTACGGCGATCGGCGCGACCCTGTTTCAGATTACCCAGAGCATTGCGCTGATGCGTCTGGAAACCGTTGCTGATGCCTCGACCCAGGCGGCAGTGTGGGATCGACTGCTGGCGCTGCGGCTGTCCTTCTTTCGGCAATATTCCATCGGCGATCTGAGCGCAAGAGTGTCTGCCGTCAGCCAAATTCGGCAAAAATTGGGTAACACTATTCTCAAAAGCTGGTTCTCTGGTATATTCTCGCTGCTAAACCTGGGTCTGCTGTTTTACTACAGTCCACCCCTAGCGGCGATCGCCCTCCTTGTTGCCCTGATTAACATCGGCGTGACGGTCATCTCCAGTATCCTGACCCTGCGAAAGGCACGTCCCCTGCTCGATCGCCAAGGCAAACTGCAAGGCATCATGAGAGAAATCATTAACGGCGTGGCAAAATTTCGCGTTGCCGGAGCGGAGACTCGCGCCTTTGCCTACTGGGGACGGCAATATAGCCAGCAGTTGAAGCTAACCCTGGCATCCCAGGGCATTGAAGATAATTTGGCGGTAATCAATAACCTGTTATCTGCCTTGACCCCAGCCGTCTTGTTTGCATTCGCGGTACAGTTACTTCAGCAATCCCAATCCCAGGACGGCAGCTTTTCCATCGGCACGTTTCTAGCGTTCAATGCCGCGTTCGGCACGTTCATCGGCGGGGCGACCAGTCTCAGCACTACAGTAGTCGATGTGATGGAAGTGCTACCCATCTGGCAGCGGGCATTACCCATTCTTCATGCCGTACCAGAAGTAGCGGATGACAAGGCCGATCCAGGTCGTTTAACCGGGCAAGTGTCCGTCGATCGCGCGGTGTTTCGCTATCGCGAAGATGGACCGCTAACGCTGGATAATGTCAGCATTCACGCCGAGCCAGGAGAGTTCATTGCGCTGGTGGGCCCATCGGGCAGCGGCAAATCGACGCTGTTTCGGCTACTGCTGGGCTTCGACACGCCAGAGTCGGGAACGGTCTACTACGACGGGCAGGACTTGTCTGGATTAGACATGCAGGCCGTGCGGCGACAGCTTGGCGTAGTGCTGCAAAATAGCCGCCTGATGTCTGCGTCGATTTTTGAAAACATTGCCAGTGGTGCGCTAATTGGCATGGAGGAAGCCTGGGAAGCAGCCCGCATGGCAGGACTGGCCGATGACGTGCAGGCGATGCCAATGGGAATGCACACGGTCGTCAGCGAGGGCGGCACAAACCTTTCGGGCGGACAGCGCCAGCGCTTGCTGATTGCCCGCGCCCTGGCCCTGCGTCCCCGCATTCTGCTGTTTGACGAAGCCACCAGCGCCCTGGATAACCGCACACAAGCCATTGTCAGCGAGAGTCTGGATTGCCTGCGCGTGACGCGAATTGTGGTCGCCCACCGTCTCAGCACGATTCGCAATGCGGATCGCATCTACGTGCTGCAAAATGGCCGCGTCATGCAGAAAGGTGACTTCGAGGCGCTGGCCACCCAGCCTGGATTGTTTAGCCAACTGATTCAGCGCCAGCGCGTTTAGCAAATTCGCCAACCGGTTCACCCCGTCTCAGAATCCCATGAAAGCCTTTTCGCCACCCGTTTGCACCAGTGTTGCCTACCAGCGATCGCCCCCAGTACCAGCGCACTATGCTCTAGATTGGCGCAGTGCCGCATCAGGTCGTTTTTGGCGCAGCACAGTCCTTGTATTGCTTCTGCTTAAACCACTGCTGCTTAAACCACTGCTACTACGCCCGCGCTCTCATTCGCTAGCCGATCGACCGTACACAGTGCATAGGTTCCGGGCGATAGAGTAAGCTGTGTTGTAGTGGCAGGTAAGATACTTTGCAGCGTCCAGGTGCTTCCTGCTTGGCGATAGAGCGTCCAGGAACGGACACTGGCGGCGCTGCTCCAGACGAGTCGATTTCCCAAGACGCGCACATTTTGCGGCGGCACGGGGGGCAAGCTGCGGAGCCAGGGCATGACGGGCGGCAGGGCGGCGGTGCGGTAGATATTGGTCTGGAGGCGATCGCCAATACCTTCGCGATTCGTCAGCAGCGCCTTCATGCTATAGAAAATATTGCCGAGGGCGAGTTTACTCTCTAGCTGGCGCGTGATGGCCACCTGCCGCTCGATTTCGGTCACGTCCCAGGCTTTGCCATCGAGCTGAGATAAGTTATTGCCGGGGTAGATATGGCGCTTCTGGATATTCTGATCTGCCCACCATTCCAGCAGCACGGGATAGCTCTGGGCGGGTGGGTCGATGCGCCAATAAAGCTGCGGCGCGAGGTAATCGACCCAGCCCTGCTGGAGCCACTTCAGCGCGTCGGCAAACAGTTGGTCGTAGGCATCGAGTCCCTGGATTTGCGGCGGCTGGCCGGGGCGATAAATTCCAAACGGGCTGATGCCAAATTTTACGTGCGGCTTGGTGGCTTTGATGCCGCTGGAAAGGCGCTGCACTAGGCGATTTACGTTATCCCGCCGCCAGTCCTTCAGGGAGAGCGTGCCGCCGCTGCTGCGATAGGCCTGATAGGTTTTGTCATCGGGAAAGCTCTGCCCAGCGATTGGGTAAGGATAAAAATAATCATCCAGGTGAATGCCGTCCACGTCGTAGCGGCGCAACACGTCCAGAATCACGGCATAGGTGCGTTCCTGCACGACGGTCGCGCCGGGGTCCATCCAGAGCTGGTTGCCCCAAGGGTAGACCACATCAGGATTCGTCGCCGCTAGGTGGGGCGAAACGTTGACCGTTTGCTGAGACGTGCGGGCGCGATAGGGGTTGAACCAGACGTGAATTTCCAGATTGCGCTGGCGACACTGGGCGATCGCCCATTGCAGCGGGTCGTAGGCGGGGCTGGGCGGTTTGCCCTGAGTGCCCGTCAGCCAAAAGCTCCACGGCTCCAGCGTTGAGGCATACAGCGCATCCCCTTCGGGGCGAATTTGCAAAATCACAGCGTTGAAATGGAGCGATCGCAGTCGGTCAAAAATGGCAATCAGTTCTGCCTGCTGCTGGTCGGTGGTCAGCGTGCGGGCGCTGGGAAAGTCGATATTCCACACAATCGCCACCCACGCTGCCCGAAACTCGCGCCGATGCGACACTGCGACCGTCCGCACCCAGCGCACAATCCACGCCGACTCGATTACCGGAACCTGGCCCAAACGCACCAGTGCTTGATACACAAAGCTAGCCGCCTCGGCCCGTGTAGCCGCTTGCTGCGATCGCACTCGTTTCAGGTCGGGATGGTTTACGACCAGCCCTGTTTCCGTCGCCGTGGCGATCGCCTGTCTTGCCCAGTCGGGGATCTCGCCCGCATCCGCATACAGGTCGAATAATGGAGCCTGGCCCGATGCCGCAAACCCCAGCCCGCTCACCAGCGCCACCCAAACCTGCACACGGGCGATCGCCTCTGCGGGACGAAACGATCCGTCAGGATAACCGGACATGAACCCGGTTTCGTAGGCCCAACGAATCGCAGACGCAGCCCAAAAACTCTCCGACACATCCTGAAACGGCACGTAAGGTCGCTTGGGCGCAACGGAAAAGGCAGAACGCAGGAGGGATGCAAACTCAGCGCGAGTAATCGTCTGCTCAGGGCGGAATGTGCCGTCCCCAAAGCCCCGCACAATGCCACGCTCGGACAACGCCTCGATAAACGCTTTTGCCCAATGGCTTTGGATGTCAGAGAAACTCATTGAAACTCATTACTCGTCAGGCTCCCAGACTCGTCAGGCTCCCAGTGGGGCTGGATTCAGTTTTACCAGGACTTACGCACTTACGATAAGCTTTCTGGGTTTTGGACGATTTCTCACGGGCGCAGGCCGTGAGAAATCGTCCAACTGCATCAGTCCTATTTACTTCAAGGTCAGAAACTTCTCCAGGGCGCTGACGAGCGACGGACTCCAACGGCGGACATTCGCAACCCAGTCCACGTCTTTGTATCGCGCATCCAGCCCAACGGCGGCATACCAGTTGCTTTCGGCTTCGCCCTGGTTGCCCGCGACCCAGAGGGCGGCGGTGAGGGCGGCCCGCATGTCGGCAAAGCGGGGGTATTTGCGGACGAGGTTTTTCATGGTGCGGATGGCTTCGTCGATCTGCCCGGTTTCGTAGAGGGCGATCGCATAATTGGCCCTGGCAAAGGCAAAATCGGGCGCAAGGTCTGCCGCTTTTTGGTAGTCTGCGATCGCCGCCTCCCAGTTGCCCTGGCCTGCCTTGGCGTTGCCCCGATTGTTATAAGCAGCCGCGTCGTTGGGGTCGAGTTCTAGCACCTTGTTGTAGTTGGCGATCGCCTCTTCCCAGCGTCCCAATCCCTCCAGCGCCGCGCCCCGATTGAGGTAGGGATCGGGGGCATCGGGAGCCAGTTCGGTGGCTTTGTCAAAATCGGCGATCGCCGCTTGCAGTTTGTTCTGGCTGACGCGCGAGTTGCCGCGATTGCTCCACACGGCCGCGTTGTCGGGCAACTGCTCCAGAATTTCCGTCCAATAGGTTTCTGCCTCTGCGAAACTGCCCCGGTTGGTCGCGTCAAAGGCTTTTTCGCGCAGCTCGCTCAGCGACGGAAGCTCGACCGGAAGCGGTTCCGGTGATTTTGTCGGGGTCGCCTCAGCCGCGATTCCAAAGGGCCACGCGCCCAGCCAGAGCAGCGCCGCCAGCAAACATGAAAAAATGTAAATCAGCATAAACTGATCATGACAGGTTTGGGGGTGCAATGCAAAGGGCAGGAGGGATGGGAGCCAATCGCAGGATTTAGATCGATTCTTGATTTTGGATTTGCGATTTTGGATTTTAGATTTCCAAGGCCTAATTCCACAGCCTACCTATTCCACAGCCTACCTATTCCACAGCCTACCCGTTTCACAACCTAATAGTTATCCCAAAGTTCGGATAGCGTGACCACGCGATAGTCCTTGCGCTGCAAGTAGTCGAGCAGCAGGGGAATGGCGGCGGCGGTTTTTTCGGAGCGCTCGGCAGAGCCGCCGTGCATCACCAAGATAGCGCCAGGAAACACGAAGCGCGACACATACCAGGCGCTAAATAGGGCGTTGTCTGTCGGCTTGAAGGTGTCTACAGGAATCATAGAGGCCAGGGCAAACCGGGGTTCATAACCGGGCATGGCTTGCAGTTTGGGAACCATGCTCTTGGCATATAGCCCGCGACCCGGGCGATACCAGCGGATGGGTTGATTGCAGTCTTTGCAGATGCGGTTGTGGGCTTCACGCATTTGCAGGGCAAACAGTTCGGGGTGCTGGAGGGCGGTGGTGTCGTCTACGATGCCGTGATTGGCGACTTCGTGCCCGTAGGCGCGAATGCGAGGAATAATCGTGCTTTCGGGGCTGAGGTGGCTGGTGATGATGAAAAACGTGGCCCGTACATGGCGGTCTGGATCTTCGATCTGGCGATTGTGTTCGGCGATCGCCTCCAAAATTTTTTGGGTAGACTCATCCTCTGGTTCACCGGGCGTGGGCACGTCGTCGATGGTCAGCGCCACCACGCGCTCGGTAGTTTCTTTATAAAACAGTCCGTCTGGAAAGGCCCGCGCTACCTGCTGCACGAGCCGCTGCTGAGCAAGCCCCATAGCCTCTCGCACTCAAAACAACTTACCTTTCCATAGTAAAGAGTGGGGAGCCTGTCGATAAATCCCAAAGATCCGACCCTGATGGGTTGCCTGAATTTGTTGCCTGAATTTGTCGCCTAATTCGTGATCAGCGCCAGATTCGTCAGAAGACTTGCCCAGTCTCAGGTAGCGCCTGAAGCCACCTACGACGACCAGAGGCTACCAAAGGCTACCAAAAGTTAGAAGAGGCTAGAGGCTAGAAGAGGCTAGAGGCTAAAGGCTAGAGGGCGATCGCCGACACCTCCGACTGCACGCCGCTCAGATCATCCGGCTGCCACACCTGCCCATCCAGCGCCATCTGCTCAATGCGACTGGCCAGCCGCAAGGCCTTGAGGGCCTGTTCGCCGCCGACCGAGGGCTGCTTGCCACCGCGCACACACTGCACAAAATGTTCTAGCTCGGCGTGCAGCGGCTCGATGTTGCTGGTGTACACCTTTTCAATTAGCCCATCCTGGCGATAAAGCACCTGCCCATAATCGGTTCGATAGTTGGCCGTCGTCTGCCGATGGATCAGGATTTCGTTGTTCAGAAAATCGGCTTCCGTCAGGGAATTTTTGCAGTGGGCGGCGATGCGGCGAATCTTGCGATGGGTGACCTTGCTAGCAGTCAGCGTGGCCACAATGCCGTTGGCAAAGCCCAGCGTCGCCGCTACATAGTCTAGATAGCCAGAATCCGACGCGCGGCTGCCGCTGGCGGTCAATCGCGTGACAGGTGCAGCGGCCAGTTCCAGCAGCAGGTCGATATCGTGGATCATGAGATCCAGCACCACCGACACATCATTGGCCCGCTGGGAATAGGGACTCATGCGGTGAGCCTCCAGCGCCAGCAGTTCCTCTGTTTTCAGCACCTTACTGAGTTCTTGAAACGCCGGGTTAAACCGTTCAATATGCCCCACCTGCAAGATGCAGTTGGACTCGGCCGCCGCGTTGACCAATAGCTCTGCCTCGGCAATGCTGGCGGCAATCGGCTTTTCGATTAGCACATGCACCCCCACCTGGAGACAGGTCAGACCCACAGAGTAGTGCAGTCGGGTGGGAACCGCCACACAGACCGCATCGACGCATTTGAGCAGTTCGCGATAGTCTTCAAAAAACCGAACCCGATACTTGCTTGCCGTATCCAGCCCTCGCTCGACGTTGACATCGGAAATGCCCACCAGTTCTACGTCCTTGAGCAAGCTGAGGACGCGGGTGTGGTGCTGGCCCATGTTGCCAACGCCGATCACGCCAACTCGAATGGGATCATGCGAGCCGCGTGGCGCTGAGGTATCCGCAGTTCCAACAAATCCGTTTTGCACGCCTGCAATCTCCTACACCACAATCGCTAGTTTGAAATCGCTAACTTTCTAAAATCGCTAATTTACAATCGCTAGTCTGGAGCCGCTACCCTTTTGAAGCGCTAACCCGATCTATCGCTCAGGACGACTTGAAGCCGCTGGATTTGAACGGGACAGTTTGAAGAAAGCTTACAAATCTTGACAAAGTTATGATATCAGCAGTCGTCTTTATTCTGGATGGCTGATGATCAAGATATAATTTCACTTGTGTCAGTTTTTCCGGTGTCAGTTTTCTGCTGACCTGCTTTTCTCAATGACCTATCTGCTGGGTCGATTCTGAACTGTAGTCTGGCTGCCGCCTGGCTATAGGCTGGCTATGGTGGAGACTGTGGTAGCGACTGCTGTAATGGTCTGAAGGTTCCGTGTTTCTGGGCTACGCCACAAATGCTCCGTTGCTCCGTCAAAAGCCCCCAAGCCCTTACGAGATTGTAAACGTCGCCGATGGCTAGGCTCTGGCGATTTGTAGGCTGTGTTAGCGTCGGTGCAATGTCTTAAAAGCCTTGTTGGGGGTGTGCTACGGCTATGCTGATTGCACTCTACAAGACTGGTCATAAAGCAGCCTGAGAACGCGATGGGCGGCGATCGCCATCCTTCGTTTTTGATTGGGCTTAGTCAGAAAGAATTAACGAATTTTGGCAATCTTGGCTTAGGCTAATGAAAGCTATCATATTAACTCAATGGTTCTGAACTCAGGCTCTCCGCAATGCCTCTGACGATTCTGGTGGTGGATGATGATCTGGGCACCCGGCTTTCGATTGGCGACTACTTAGAGTTGTCTGGCTATCTGGTGGTGATGGCAGAAAACGGTGAGCAGGCCCTTGCCCTGGTGGATCAAGTGCAGCCGCATTTGATCGTGACGGACGTGGCCATGCCCCGGATGGATGGGTTTGAGCTGGTGCGACAGGTGCGATCGCAGCCCGCGCTGCGACTCTTGCCTGTGATTTTTCTAACGGCGCTGAGCCGCACGGAAGAACGCATCCGGGGCTACCAGCTTGGGTGTGATGCCTATTTGCCAAAACCGTTTGACCTAAAGGAACTGGGGGCAGTGGTGCGAAATTTGCTGGAGCGATCGCAGCTGATCCAGACCGAATGGCGACGGCAAATTCGCGCATCGGAAGCTGCCGAATCTGGCACCAGTCGGGCAGTCGAAGAGCATCCGACTGCGGAACCAGAGAGTGATCTGGGGCTGACGCTGCGAGAACAGGGGGTGCTGTCGCTGCTGGCGGATGGTCTGTCGAATTCGCAAATTGGCGATCGCCTCCACCTCAGCCCCCGCACGGTCGAAAAATACGTCAGCAGCCTCCTCCGCAAGACCAACACCAGCAACCGCGCCGAACTCGTCCGCTATGTGATGGATCACCATCTGGTGGAATAGCGGCTAGTGGAATAGTCCGGATGGAATCGGGGCTGGTGGAATAGCGGCTACTGAACTACTGCAATAGCCTTGCCGAAAGATCAGTTTCGGCCTGGGCGCTTGCGTGAATTTGCTTCAGGGCAATTTTTTATGGCAATTTAACTTCTGAATTTGCGCGGCGCGGTTTATCATCGCAGCAACGGCTTAGCGGTCAGCAGGATCGCTCATTGCGCCATTCAGGAGTGAAATCATGGCTGAGACAGCGTGGAATCAGGCGGCTGAGCTAATCGGCGGGGCTTTTTCGCTACAATTCGATGCATTTCGGCGGGTTGTGGCGCTGCCCGGCGGCTTTTGGCTGGCGCTGCTCATCGTGCTGCTGGCAGGGCTATCGCTGGGAGTGGGGCAGAGCATCATTCTATTTGTCAACCGCGTCAAGCCCAGCCGCTTTGTCTTTAGCCTGCTGCTGAATGCCATCCTGTTTGCCTTTGGGTTTCTGTTTCTCGCCCTCAGCACTTGGCTAATTGGGCTGCTGCCAGGGTTTGTGCGGGTGCCCTTGCCGACGCTGGTGACGGTGCTAGGGCTGGGCTATGCGCCGCTGCTGTTTGGATTTCTAGGAGCGCTGCCCTACCTGGGCTACCCGATTCAGAATTTGCTGTCGGTGTGGAACTTGCTGTCGATGCTGGTGGGGTTTGCAGTGGTGGCCCGGCTCAGCGCCAGCGAAGCCCTGACCTATGTGCTGCTGGGCTGGGTTGTAAAGCAGCTTTTGGAAGGCACGATCGCCCAGCCGATTGCCGAGTTTGGTCGCCGTCTGGCCGATCGCGTGGCGGGGGTCGAATTGGCCAAAGACTCTCGTGAGCTGCGGGAGCGCGTTTTGTCTGGGGCCCGCCCCGCAGAGCCAATTATTCCCGCGTCGGACGTAGCTTTGCCGGAGGTGCGTCAGTTGGTGGCGGCTGCGGGACGATCGCATCCGGAGGCGGCTCGCAGCGTGTCTCAGGCAGTGATAGAGCGGCCGTCTTCTGGCTATTCGCTGCGTCCGCTGGACGTGCCAGAAGCAGATGACCCCGTGTTGCAGCTTGACTATCAAACACGCGGCGTTCCTCAGGCGGTGAAGGTGGTGCTAGGGCTGCTGGCGCTGGCGATCGCCTTCTGGCTGGTTTTTGTGCTGATGCGCCCGGTGCGGGATGGGCTGTTTGGCTGGTATAACGGATTGCCGACCCCGTTTCGCCTGACGTTCGATTTAGCCTGGATTGGCGTGGTGGCGACGGTGTTTGCGGGGATCATCGCGCCGCTGGAGTCGCTGGGCTGGTGGGCCGGTTGGTATGGCGATGAGTTGGATGCAACAGCGGTGAATGCGTCTCTATATGGATATGAGTATGAAAATGAGTATGAAGCTGCTCAAACCAGCTTGAAGGAGTTGCAGGCAGGCGATCGCCCCGGCGCTGCGGCGCAATATCGCCCAGACCCCTACTTCCCGCAAATCAATCATTACCTGGTGTATCTGGACGGTATTGCCCAGTCGGGCGAAGAATATACCCCCGATATCGAAGACTTTTTGAATGCCCTCAAGCCCGCTCTGCCCAAAGATGTAGAACTGGTTGAGGGGCTAATGCTGTATTCGGTGCTGAATCGCCCGCTGTATGAAGACCGGCCGCTGGCGTTTTTGTGGCGACTGGCAGACAAGATGCGATGGAACAACCCGGCGGCGCTGCTGGGGATGCTGGTAAACCTGCGAAACGTGCTGATCGTGGCGGTGTCGTCCGATAAGCGCTACGGCCCCATCTATAACCAGGGCATTGCCCAGGTGATTTTCGACGGGCTGGTGCGGCGGGGCTATCGGCCTGGCAGCCGCGTGCCAATTACGCTGCTGGGCTATAGCGGCGGCGGCGAAATGTCTGTGGCGGCTGCGCCCTACCTGAAGCGGTCTACCAATGCCCCCATCGACGTAATTTCTCTCGGCGGCGTAATGAGCGCCAACAACAACGTGCTGGTGCTGGAGCATCTTTATCACATCGTTGGCGATAAGGATGTGGTAGAACGGGTCGGCCCCATTATCTTTCCCGGCCGCTGGAAGCTGTTTCCGCTGTCCTACTGGAATCGGGGCAAGCGCAAGGGCAAAGTCACCGTTCTCTCGGCTGGGCCGGTCGGTCACCAGGTTCCCGGTGGCTATATGGACCCCCAGGCAACGCTGCCCGACGGTCGCACCCATTTGCAGCAGACCATCGAGACGATTCTGCAAATTTTGCGGGGGGAGGCGCTGCGGGCCGGCGACCTGATTCCCCAAACACCCAGCAACTATGCCCTGTACCAGGCAGCCGCGTTCAACCGCCCCGACTATTATCCAATCGCCCAAACCGTGGACTCCCGGTGGTATCGCCCCATCGGTGAGTGGATGGGGCGGCTCATTTTGCCCAAGCCAGAAGAGCGATCGCACGTCCAGGGAACCTGGCTAGAAGTTCACCACGCCCCAGAGGGCTACCGCTACTTTGTGGGAGAGCGAGTACGGCTGCGCTGGGTAGACTACCCCAACGTGCAAAAGAGCATGAATTCCGTCGTGAAGGATGTCCACTTTAGCGCCGAGGCAGAATTCAGCAGTCGCTACGGCGGCATGGTGCATCCCGATCGGCTCAACCACTGGCGACAGGTGAACGCGCTGGAATCGCTGGCGGCGGGGCATCCGGTGGATGATCTGATCGTGCGGCTGGAACCGCCTGTGGTGGTGCAGGGCGACGTGCTGCTGATTGCCGATACGCCTGTGCAAATTACGGGACGGTTCTGCGCGCTGGTGCGGTTTGAGCGGCCAGTGGCGGGCAGCGACCAGTTTGTGGTGACGCATTTTGACCGGGCGACGCGGCAGTTTAGCGGCAAGCTGGAAACGATGCGGCTGCCGGAGGTGGTGTTGGCCAAGGCCTATGGCAGCTATCCCTCAACCACGCGCGACCTGGAAAAATCGCCCTACAACGAGACAGGCTGGTACGTCTACGGCGCGAAGGACGCGGCGGGTGCGTTTGTGGTGCAGGCGATCGCCCCCCGTGCCCTGTTCCGCCTGCAACCCGAATCGGTGCTGTTTGGCGGCAAGGCAGCCTACCGCTACATCCGCAAACAGGCTTGGGCGGACATTGCGGCCCAAAAAGGCAAGATTGCGTCGGTGCTGTGCAGCGGCCTGTCCAACGGGTCAGATGCGGCAATCCAGGCGGCGATCGACGAATGGCGCGTGGGCGACGAGGCGCTGGTGCTGCATACCTACGGCGGCATCGGCGGCGAGAAAAAGGAACCCGCCGCGGCCACGCCGATTTTCTTTGGGCACTTTGCCTACGGCGTGGCGACCGTTATCCACGAGCCGCTGGCGGACGAACGCCAGTTCGATATTTGCTATTACCAGGTCTATACGCAAAATACCGACGGGCTGGTGGCGGGCACGCTGCACTGGTCGCGCTATATGGGCGATCGCCAGTTTGGCTGGCTGGGCACGCGCCCGACCTGCGACCTGCTGATTAAGCTGCCTGCTTATACCGACCCCTACAAAATCGGTAACGTCCTGGTTTCACCACTGGACTTGCTAGAGCGGCAGTTGCAGGTGATGACGGCGCGATATCGCATTGGCGACGGCACGGGCGGAACCTATGTAAACGCAGCCTATAACTGCTCCCAGGATTCCAATCAGGCGCTATTTGCTAGTATTCGCAACACAGAGCGCACCCTGCGCGAAAATCCCCGCATTCTGGAACTGTTGCTGCAAGAGCCAGAGCAGGCGCGACAGTTTCAGCAGCTTCGAGAATTGGGCAA
>NZ_DVEA01000356.1:0-14339 GCF_015295965.1 Thermoleptolyngbya sp. M55_K2018_002 | reverse complement strand
CCACTCCAGCCATCGCTCCCCCAAGAAGACGAATATCCACTGCCACTTCCGGTTCTGGAAACAGGAGAGAGTGCAGCCCGTAAGCTGGCAAACTCTTTACCGCGCAGTGCGGTGGTTCCGGCTAGGGCAATGAGGAACAGCAATTGAGTTTGCTGCATGGCGCTGAGGTCGCGGGTGCGGAGCGTCATGGCGGATTGGTGAGTCGCTCGGATCTGTTGCAAAGCGCGATCGCCATACCGACTCGATAGAGGCGGCAGTTGGAATATTGCGATAACAGCCAGCCACACCACAATCATCATCAGCAGAAACCCAACGGGCCGCCCCCGCGAAAGGCCGACCAGCACTTTGGCAATGCCCAGCAACAGCGGCAACAGCAGCAGCAGCGTAGGGTAGAGTCGCGCTTTGGCAGCCTGGGCGGACGACAGAGCCAGTCCAAGCTCCTGTAGGCGCGATCGCAAGGTTTCGACTGCTCGCACTGTAACGGTATGCCGACGGATGCTGTCCACAGTGGCTTTTGATCCATGCATGCTTTCCAGAATCGCCCGCTCTAGCGAGTGCTGCAACGACTCTGGCGCAACCAGTGGCACTAAGAACTTTTCCTGAACCTCGATGGCAGGGGGCTGCGATCGCGCCATGTTGACAATCGCCGTATCAATGACCTGATTAGCCCCATTGACCAGATAAGCGACTTCGTAAGGATCGAGCTTTGGCAGCGACGTTTCCGTCCTGTTGCTGGGTTGTCGGAGCCACTGGCGCAGCGCCCATGCCACCAGCAGTGTGCTGCTCAGCGTAAAGAGATAGAACTGCAAAAACTCTGGCCCGCGAAGATCCAGCGGGTTGGGAAAGGGGGCGATCGCCGTGCAGCTTGTCACACCAAACGCCAGCACCACCAGCCCGCCCAGGCTCGCGGGAGATAGCCGGATAGCCCGCCAGAAGGCCCTCCACTGACCCACCCAGTCTGGTCGAGGCAACACCCAATGCTGCTGCATATTGATCCGGCGGAATTGCAAATCTCGCCCAAATCGCAGGCTTGGCTCGGGCCAGATGTCTGCGGGCGGCGCTTCCCCAAACCAGGCTTCGTAACTTTGCAAGGTTTTGCGATACCAGTCATTAAACTTGTGGTGTTCTGTCTGTCCGCCCTGGGTCGGTTCGTGGTGCAGCGGCGTTTGCAACACCTGGGGACAAAACACCTCCCAGTAGGAGCGGCTGTAGGTGAGGTGTTGATGCCACGCCTGGTCTACTTGGTCTGAAGGGGTAACAGGATGCCCCGCGCAGACTGCCAGAAACGCAAACTTTTTGTATTCCTCAATCACTCGCTGGGCATAGTCCAGAGACCAGCGATTGTCGCGGGCAAGACGCTGGCTAAAGCTGAGCGCTGCACCGGGCTGGTCGAGCGAAAAGGCTTGCAGTCGGTCGTAGAGGGCTTGCTGTTGGGGCGTTGTCGAGTGGAGGGCGATCGCCCCCCGACCAGACCGGAGGGCGGCGCTAGAGAGACTTGAGGCATGGGGAAGATCCGGAGTAGGACTCATAGGCACCTAATCTAGGGAGTGTAGAAGAGGAGTGTAGAAAGGGTTCCCGATTGCTTTCGCTCTATTAAATTTTTCAGACGCGATTAGCCCGAAGAGATTTAGAATCTCTATCACTCAAGACTTGATATAGATACAGGCTGCACTGCTAGGCTTACGAAAATCGACCTTAAAGAATAAAGAATCGGTCTATCACCAGCTACCCATTTCAACTACCCATTTCAAAAATGACAAACCAACAGACAAACCAACTGATACCAAACGATTCTCCCGCCGACCCCCAACTTTCCCACCAGCGTTCCCAATCCATCCTTACTCGCAACAATGTCACCGTTTCAGGACAGGGCACTCAGCCGATGCTGTTTGCCCACGGCTTTGGCTGCGACCAAAATATGTGGCGACTCGTTACGCCAGCCTTCGCTGCCGACTATCAATTGACTATGTGGGGTCGGGCAAGTCGGACTTGCGAGCCTACGACCCAGAGCGCTACAGCAGCTTGGAGGGCTATGCTCAGGATGTCTTAGAGATTTGTGAAGCGCTGGATCTACAGAATGTCGTGTTTGTAGGGCATTCGGTGAGCAGCGTGATTGGAATGCTGGCGGCGATGCAAGCCCCCCAGCGGTTTGAGCGGCTCATCCTGGTGGGGCCGTCGCCCTGCTACCTCAACGATTCGCCCGCCTACTATGGCGGTTTTGAGCGAGAGGATATTCTGGGATTGCTGGATCTGATGGATAAGAATTATCTCGGATGGGCCAGCTTTTTGGCTCCCGTTATCATGAAAAACGAACAGCGTCCCTCACTCTCCAAGGAACTGGAAGAGAGCTTTTGCTCAACAGACCCAGTGATTGCACGGCGCTTTGCCGAGGCAACGTTTTTATCGGATTATCGGGGGATTCTGGCTGACATGACCGTACCTTCGCTGATCTTGCAGTGTGCCGAAGATGCGATCGCCCCTACAGAAGTCGGCCACTATCTCCATCGCCATCTCCCCCACAGCACCCTCAAGCTCATGCAGGCAACGGGTCACTGTCCCCACATGAGCCATCCCGACGAAACCATCCAGCTAATCCAAGATTATCTTTCCGCCGCTCATGTCATCAGAGCCGCACAATAAACCCCAAAATGAACCGCAGACCGCATCACCTGTCGAACGGTGTGCCTGCCATCTAGATGAATTACTGGACACCGCGCCATGCGGTTTCCTGGCATTCACCGACGACGGCACAATCACCCTGACGAATGCTACCCTGCTGGAACTGCTGCAATGCGGTCTGGACGAGGTGAAAGGGCAGCGCCTAGAAGCCTTGCTGCCAACCGCTAGCCGCATTTTCTACCAAACTCATTTTTTTCCGCTGCTCAAGCTGCAAGGCAAGGTTGAAGAAATCTATCTTCCAGTTCGCTCTAGAACGGGGGAAAGCCTGCCGATGCTGGTGAATGCGACCCGCCATCAGCGTGAGGGGGAAGTGCTAAATGAGTGCGTTCTGATTCCGATCCAGCAGCGGAGCGAATATGAAGAGGCACTGCTGCAAGCCCGCCGCGATGCCGAAACTGCCATGCAAGCTCAAATCCAGGCCAACGCCGCGCTAGAGCAAACCCGGGCCGCCCTAGAGCAGAAGCAGACGGAGCTAGAAGCCCTGAATGCTCGGCTGGAAAATCTGGTGCAGCAGCGCACGGCCCAGCTAGAACAGGCGCTCAAGTTTGAGGCGCTGCTCAAGCGAATTACAGATCGGGTGCGCGATAGCCTGGATGAGGCGCAGATTTTGCAAACGGCGGTGCAGGAATTAGGAGCAGGGCTGGCGCTGGTGGGGTGCAATGCCGGGCTTTACAATGCGGCGCAAACGCAGGTAACGATTGACTATGAGTATCACCAGGATGGGGCTGCACCGTGTTCTAGGGTCGAGAATTTAACCATCGAATCGGCGACAATGTATGCGGCGATCGCGCAGGGGAACTCTGGCCCGTTTTGCTGTTATTTGCCTGCGTGCCCTCGATATGGGGCGGGGCGTTGGGCGATTTTGGCGCGTCCGATTTATGACGATCAGGGCATTCTTGGCGATTTGTGGCTCTTTCGTCCGGCTGAGCAAACCTTCAGCGAGGTGGAGGATCGGCTGGTGCAGCAGGTGGCTAATCACTGCGCGATCGCCCTCCGCCAGTCTCGCCTCTACCAAGCTGCTCAGCTTCAACTGCATGAACTGGAGGAGCTAAATCGGCTCAAGGACGATCTGCTGAACACGGTGTCTCATGAAATGCGATCGCCCATGTCTAATATCCTCATGGCGATCCAACTGCTGGAGGTGAATCTGGAACCCCTGGGTGTGTTCGCAGACGAAGCAGGAATCGTGAAGCGCTACTTTCGAGTGCTGCAAGACGAGAGCCAGCGCGAAATTCGGCTAATTAACAATTTGCTAGAGATGGCCCGCATAGAAGCAGGCACCGATCCGCTGAATATCAGCATGATTCCGCTTCAGTTTTTTATCCCCTACATCGCAGAACCCTATGTGGAGCGGGCTAGAAATCAGCAGCAGCAGCTAGAGATTCAGATTGAAGAGTCGCTTCCCGCTTTTTCCAGCGATCTATCGTATCTAGAGCGTATTCTCGGCGAATTGCTGAACAATGCCTGCAAGTACACCCCCGCTGGAGAGTACATTACTCTTTCTGTACAGTCTACGTCTGATGGGCTGCGGATTTGTGTTCGCAACACAGGAGTAGAAATTCCCGCGGCAGAGTGCGATCGCATTTTTGAAAAGTTTCACCGCATTCCTGATCACGACGTTTGGCATCAGGGCGGCACGGGGCTAGGGCTAGCACTGGTTAAGAAACTGGTGGAGCGGTTGGGGGCGACGATTCGCGTTGACAGTCGAGACGGTGCAACCAGTTTCATCGTGGAATTTAGTTACTAGGCGTTGATCCCATCAGGATTAAGCCAGGGCTTCAGTCCAAATTTGCCAAACTGAGCCAAACTGAAGAAAAAAGCGGGCGATCGCTCGGCTCCATCTTCGCCGAAACTCGATGCAGCCAGCATTCGTTAATCCAAAACTTCTAGTCCCAAAGCCGCAGGCTCAACCCTCCAGCCAACCTCCATTTACCTTGCAGTAGCCCCCCAACACTCCTTCCGCAGCGTTCTAGAACAAGCCCTATGATTGCCTCACCCCAGTTCATCAGCCCTGAAGAATATCTCCAACTCGAAGCCCAAAGCGCGATCAAACACGAGTATCGAGATGGCGAAATATATGCTATTGCAGGTGCGAACGATGCCCATGTAACGATTGCAGGAAATATTTTTGCGCTATTACGGGGGCACGTGCGCGGGACGGGTTGTCGGGTTTTCATTTCCGATATGAAGGCTCGCATCGAAGCGCGAAATTGTTATTACTATCCCGACGTGATGGTGACCTGCGATCCTCGCGATCAGCAAAATGAGACCTTTAAGCAGTTTCCCAGGCTGATTGTGGAGGTGTTATCAGACTCTACCGAAGCGTTTGATCGGGGCGATAAGTTTGCAGATTATCAACTGTTGGAAAGCCTGGAAGAATATGTTCTGATTAACACGCGCCACCAGCGGGTCGAGTGCTTTCGTCGCAATGAAGCTGGGCTATGGGTGCTGCAATACTACACGCCAGACACCGAGACGTTCCATTTAGCAAGTCTCAACTTTACCGATACGATTGCTGCACTCTATGAAGATGTTGTAATCAACGAAGGGAAAACCGAGTGAAAGTTGAATTCGGTTTGGCGTTCCAGCTTGCTGCGCGATCGCATTCCAGGTCGCATCCCAAAAGTGCTACATCCACACTGCGAAGATATATCCAAAATAGGCAAGATAAAGTAAGCCTGTAGTGGCGATCGCCCCTCTGCCCAGCCAGGTTTCATAGCCGTTGAACAAGAGGAAACTGCTGATCATCACGGCTGAAATTTCGATCACGCTGACCAAGTTGCCATAGTAGCGCGGGTTCCAGTAAGAAACCGGGCTGTGAAACCGCCAGTCGGAAAACGGGAAAAAATGGCGATGGGCATCGTCGTTGTGCAGCGGTAAATCGCCCGCGATATGCAGCAACATGCTCGCAAAGAGGAGTGTGCCAAAGGGCGATCGCCCCCACAGTGAAACCAGCAACCCCACCAAAATCAGCGGTACTGAGTTAAACAAATCAATAAAATTTTGCCAGTGGGGTTCAAAATAAGATTTTGACCAGATAATCGATTCCGGCGTGTTTCGCAGCACCTTCTCTACAAAATAAAAGACAAACATGGGCGCGTCCGGCAAGATTGCTCCAAGGATGACCGGCGCAATGAATGGCCCCTCGTCTCGCCGACCTAAACACAATAAATTCAGCACGACATGGGCTGGAGTATTCATGCCACTCTATTTACTCAACGGCTTGCATTTACCCAACGGCTTGCATAGCTGCTTTTTAGATCACATTCCCATCACTTCCAAAATTCTTCAATATCGACCTGGGCTAACTCTTCCTGAATCTCTTGAAAATAGCTGCTCTGGGTAATTGAGTTCACTTCCTGCACTCGTTTGCTCTGGTCGATTTCGATTTGCAATTCTTCCAGTTGCTTCTTCAATGCTTCTTCCCGCAGGCGACGTTCCGTAATGTCTTGAATAATTCCTTCATAGTAGAGCAGCTTGCCCTGGCTATCGTAGACGGCTCGCGCATCTTCTTCGATCCAGATAATGCTGCCGTCTTTGCGATAGACCTGATACTCCAATCCTTTTACCTGCCCGTTAGATTTCATTAACTGATAAAAGCGCTGACTATCGCGAATATCGACATAGGTTTGTTCTGGAATATTGGTGACAGAGTTCACCATTTCGGATGGAGAGTCGTAGCCATAAATTGCCGCCATCGCTGGGTTCACTTTTAGAAACTGTCCTGTGGGAGAAGATTGAAAAATCCCCTCTAGGGCGTTTTCAAAAATGCTGCGATAGTTTTCTTCAGTAATCCGCAATTCCTCATTCTTTTGTTCCAAAGTGGTGAATGAAGCCTTGAGTTGATCCGCCATGCTGTTAAACGATGTGGCGAGCTGATCTAGCTCTAGCAGAGCGCTGGGCGCAATGTGCTGGGAGAGTGCGCCTTCTGCAACTTCATTGGAGGCCTGCGAGATTCGCTGGATGGGTTTTGTGACCCAGCGGGCGGTGAGGATGCCCAGGGCGATCGCCAGTCCCAGCGACCCCAGCGCCAGCCAAATCGCGTTTCGAGTAGTAGTATGGATATCGTCCATAAAGTCTGCTTCGGGAACCGCGATGATAATCAGCCAGTCCAGCCCCCGTCCGTCTTGAAACGGCAACACCTGCACAAACTGCCGCTGTCCATGCACAGAAAAATCAAGCTGCTGCGGCTGCTGGATTTCCTTAAAGTCGCCAAACTCTTGCCGCAAAAAACGCGCCGTTTCTCGAATCAGCGGCTCACTGCTGTCCACGGCTTGCAGCAGCAGCGTCTCGTCGCCTTTACCAACCGTCAGCGGTTCCTCGGTCGAGCTAGAGAGAATTTGCCCTTTCCGATCTAGCACAAATGCCTTACCCGTTTTGCCAATTCTCAGGCTAGAGAGAAACTGGCGAAACTCTACCGGAAGCTGCACATCGGTGGCGCAGACCCCCAGAACCGTTCCCTCCTCGCTGTATACCGGAAGGCTAGCCGTCAACACGGGCAAGAAAGTTGCAAAGTCTAAATAGATCTCGCTCCAAACAGCCCCTCTTGTCTTGAGTGCATCCTGATACCAGGGGCGCGATCGCGGATCGTATTCCCCATCCTCCGTGAGGAAAGCCAGACGATTTCCCCGACTATCTAGCTCATAGGAAAGAAAACGACCCCGCGTAGCCATATTGGTCAGCCAGAGCCGAATCTCCTTACTGCCGACCTCCGAGCGCCCTGCCCCCAGAAATTCCCCTTGCTCTGTGCCGCAATAGGTGCCAAAAATATAGGGCGAAATTCTCACCTGCTGGTGCATTTGGGCAATGTTTTGGGGATTTTGGAAATCCAGGCTGCCCTGAGTAAACGCGGCCGCATTGAGCTGATTGATGTCGTGCGGCGCTGTAAAGTAGCTCTCTAGCTCGCGCTCAATCTGGGAAGAGAGGCCCGTGCGAAGCTGGGAGGCCAGGTCATTCACGGCCCGCCGTGCCGCCAAAAACGACAGGTAGCCCACCAGCCCAACCGCTGCTGCAATTTCCAACACAAAGGGAACCACGAGCGCTGTGCGGAGGCGGAACTTGGCAGGAATAGCAGGAAGATTCACTGGCATGGCATCTAGCGCTCCGTAGATTCCAGTTTAGGCTGCGAATCAAACGACTCAGCCCAAATATTCACTTTTTTACGTGTTAAGATTCTGATTTCAGCAGTTTAGCCCTTGCCCATATTTCGTTTCAACTCTTCGATTTCTTCATCCATCTCCCATTGGCGAAAGGCTTTTTCCAGGTCTTGGGGAGAGGGCGAACCGGGGGTGGAGGCGTTGTAGTTTTGCCAGCCAGCAGTTTGCCACTGTTGGTCAACCGAGGTTGTGGTGCGGGTGGCTCTTGCCTGGGCTGCCTGGGCTGATACTTCCTTGCGCTTTTGCTGAATCTGTCGCTGGAGGTCGATGGTTTCCTGAATCCGCTGGCGCAGGGCTTCCATTTGTCCCCAAAGCTGATTTCCCTGGCGCAGCAGCGTGGCTTCGTGTTCTTCGGCGGGCTGGGCCAGATCCATGCGCCCCTTTTCCTTCGCTTTTTCGACGCGGGCGTGCCAGAGTTGCACTTCCTGAGCCGTGTTCAAGATTTCTTGCTGGAGCCGACTTTCCTTGAGCCGCAAGTCACCTAGTAAGCGAATCGCTTCTTCTTCCTGATCCCGCAGGTTGTCCTCGATGGCTTGGAGTTCTAGGTGCGGGTTATCGCGCAAAAACTCGTCTAGGCGGGCTTCTAGAAACGTGCTGAGGTCGTCAAAAAGGCTCATGGAACACTCCTATGGAGCGGATAGGGCAGGGTTGGGGCGATCGCACCGGGATTTCGCACTGTGATTTCGCACTGTGATTTCGCACTGTAATCTCGCACTGTGATCTCGTGCAGCGATTTTGCACCGGGATTTCGCACCGGGATTTCGCACCGGGATTTCGCACCGGGATCTCGTGCAGCGATTTTGCAAACAGCAGGCCTTCGGTATCAAAACACCGCACCCAAACCCTATCAAGGGATCAGAACTGCTGTCCAGTGTAGATGGATCGCACATCGCCGTTGCGCCGCACCATCACCTCATTGCCCTTCACGGAAACGAGCGTCCAGCCGCTAGCCCCAATCGGTTCGCCCACCTGCACGCGATGGGTCGTGCCGTTGATTTCAAACAGGGCAGCGGAACGGGCCGGATCGCTGAGTTCTAGGATGCCGACAAGGGTATGGGTCGAGACGGCGGCGATATTGGGGGCGGCGGCGGGTGTATCGGTCGCGCTGTCGGTCGATGAGGCAGCAGATGGGGCGGCGGGCGCAGTTGTGGGCAGCGGGACGGTGGAAACGGCGGGCGATCGCCCCGGCAGGTTGAACCCTGGCAAACTGGGGAATCCATTGCCACCACTGTTGCCACCACTATTGCCGCCACTGTTGCCACTACTGTTGCCGCCGCTGCGACCGGGAAGCGCCATGTCTGCGGGCGGCCGGTAAACCGGGACAATCAGCGGGTCGGTGGGGGCTGAGTTGGTCGCGGCTGGATTGCCCGCCACCGCCACGCTCGGCAAGTTGCCCTCTGTGCCAGCGGTTTCCGCTTGACGACGGGCCGACCGTTGTTCCAATACCTTGAGCGATCGCTGAATGTAGTCCAAAAATTCGCGGTTTTCGGGCGAGGCTGGCTGGGTGGCGACCTCAGATGAGCCAGCCGTGTCGGGAGCATTCGCCTGCTGCCAGCGCCCCTGCATTCCATACCACAGCGCCACGGCCGCCGCCAGAGATCCGCAGACCAACAGCGCCAGCAGCCCATCCAGCGATTTGTGCTTTACGCCAGTGGGTCTTGGCATGAGCGCTGCGGCGACCAACTCATCCTCCGGGCTGCTGTCCACGGCCACCTGCCCAGAACTCTGCCCAGAACTCTGCTCAAACTTCTGCTCAAACTGAGGAATCAGCGCGGGTTCTGGGTTTAGCTCTGGCACAAAGGTTGGATCGCGGGTCACGCCAGCATCGGGCGCGTGGGTTGAGCCGTCTTGCCGCTGTGCCTGGGAGATGGTGGCCAGCACAGGCGGAATCGTGACATCCGTGACGCTGACCGGGGTGGGAGTGCGGCTGGCGGCTAGTTCTTCCGGTAGTTCCGTCGAAACGAGTCTGCCCTGCTCTAGCGCTTCATTCAAGTCGCTAAACAGATCGTCCATCAGTTGGTCGGCATATTGCTCGATGGAAAAGCGGTCGGCCTCCGTTGCGACGCTCGACGCGCCGGAAACGCGAGTCGTGGCGATCGCCCTCGATTCTCGATCGGCAAGCTCTTGAGAATTCAGGGATTCTAGCGCAGGGGACTGGGCAGACGTGGGTTGAGACATGGCGAAATCAAAATGACGACTGATGACGACTGGCGTAAAGCGGAATGGCTGCGTAATGACTATTCAATGTAGCAATAACCCGTCAAAACGGAACGCTTTTTAGAGGTTTGCCAATCTTAAAGAAGGGCTGGGAAAATTCACGGTCGGCCCATCCTCCGCCTCCAGACATAAAATTAAAAAAAATAGGTACTTTTTGTAATCTCCGCTACGCAGCGTTCCATGACCCTCGATTTTTCCTCTCCGCGATCGCCCGAAACCAATGGCTGGCAGCACTGCTTTATTGAAACAAACCGCATTCGTCTGCACTGCGTGACGCAGGGAGAGGGCGAACTAGTGGTCTTGCTGCACGGATTTCCTGAGTTCTGGTATTCCTGGCGGCACCAAATTCCAGCGCTGGCAAAACATTTCAAAGTCGTCGTGCCGGATCTGCGCGGCTACAACGATTCCGACAAGCCCAGCGCGGGCTACGACCTGGATACCCTCAGCGCCGACATCCAAGGCATTATTGAGAACTTGGGCTATCTAAAGGCGCATATCGTTGGGCACGACTGGGGCGGGGCGATCGCCTGGCACTTGGCGCAGACCGTTCCCCAGCGGCTGCATCGGCTGGCGATTCTAAACGCGCCCCATCCCCACCGTTTGATGCAGGAGATGTCGAGCAATCTAGACCAACTGCGGCGGAGTTGGTATATGCTAGCGTTTCAGGTGCCGGGGCTGCCGGAATGGCTAATTCGCCAAAATCTGCGAAACTTTGTGACGACGGCCATGCAGGAATTCTGCGTCCGAAAGGGAGCCTTTAGCCGTCGAGATATGGACATTTATCAGGCGGCGCTAGAGAAACCGGGCGTGCTGACGGCAGCGATCAATTACTATCGACAACTGCTGTCGCCCCGACGACTGATGCGCGAATGGGGGCGATCGCCCCTGCCCGTCACCGTGCCCACCCTCGTCCTCTGGGGCGAAGATGACCATTTCCTGGGCCAATCTCTTTTGGAAAACCTGGATGCGCTGGTCAAAGCACCGCTGCGCCTGACTCGCATCGCCGACTGTGGCCACTGGATTCAGCAGGAAGTGCCCCAGACAGTCAATCGCGAACTGCTCAACTTTTTGCGGCAGCCGTATCCCGCATAGGCTTGCGACTTGCCGGGATGTAGAAGCTCAGGAAAACCTCAGGAAAACCTCAAGCAAATCCGTCCCAGCCACAGGCGACCCGAAAGCCAATGTCATACAGGCCGCGATCGCCCTCAGCCCGCGACCGAAAAGCAGACCGACAACTGCGGGGCCCCACGTTCCAGGAGCCGCCCCGCAGTATGCGCCGTTTGGGGTCGCCGCCCGTTTCCCACGCGGTTCCGTCTGTCGGCGCATCGGCATAGGTGTCATGCCAGCTATCCTGACACCACTCACGCACATTGCCATGCAGGTCGCAGAGTCCAAAGGCATTGGCATGGGCAAAATAGCCCACAGGCACGGTCTCGCGGCGGTCTTCGCCCTGGGGCCCCTGCCCGTAGCTGCCCCGGTTGCACAGTCGCCCCTGATACTCCCAGTCCACCCCGGAGTAATTTGCCAGGTCGGTGGTGAGGGTTTCGCCGACGTGAAAGGGGGTCTCTGTGCCGCCGCGACAGGCGTATTCCCACTCGGCCTCGCTGGGCAAGCGGTAGGGACGGCCCGTGTGCGCGGTGAGGCGATCGCAAAATTCCACCGCCTCCAGCCATGACACCTGTTCCACCGGATGGTGATCGCCTTTGAAATGGGCGGGGTCTGGGTCGAGCGATCGCCCCACCATAGGCAGCGCCGCCACTGCTCGCCACTGGGCCTGGGTCACGGGATATTTGCTCAAGGAAAAAGGCCGCAGCGTAACCGATCGCTGGGGGCCTTGCGAGGGATGCCAGCCCTCCTCTTCTCTGGGTGCGCCCATCGTAAACGGGCCCCCTGGCAAGATCACCATCTCCAGCGCTACGCCCGCAGCCAGAGATTCTTTCCAGAGCTTGGCTCGACCCGTGCGGCGATCGCCCACTTCGCCAGTCGGCAATAGGGTCAGCACTTCAAACTCCACCGGCGTTAGTTCCGGTGTACTCTGATTGAACATCGATGACTGGGGTTGATTGCTTTACACCCCTCATCATACGGCGCGATCGAAATACGGCACGATCGAACCGCTCTCCGGCTCTCCCAGTCGCGCATTGGCAAACCAGACCCGCATTCAGATTTCCAGAGCAATCCCGCCCCCAAACCGTTGAACCCGCCCCAGGATGTATTAAGAAATACATCTTTGTGGGGGGCTGTTTTGCGGAGTGGGCAGTCTGATCCTAAGGATGGCAAGTTGCTCAGCGCCGCAGCGGTTGAGAGGGTGCAGGGCGATCGCCATCCGCCTTTTCCCACTCGTCTCCATCGCATGGTCTTTGTCCTATGCTCACCCTTAGCCACACCCTAGACCGAAGTTTGCGAAACGCTGATGGCACTTATCTGGATCAGCAAGGACTGCAAATCCTGAGTGCCTACGTGCAAAGCTATCAGACCCGGCTAGATGCATATCAGCAATTGCGCGATCGCAGCACGCCAATGATTCACCAGGCGCTCAAGAAGCTGGCGCAGGTGCATCCAGAGCTAATCCAGCAGCATGGACAGCGCTGTTTATACGACATGACCGAAGTCGTGCGCTACATTGCCCTCTCGGTGCTGCGCGATGACGAGACCTTTTTCAAAGAGCAGATGATGTCTTGGCTCGACACCATCCTGATGGCCCACAAGCGCCATAGCCACTGCGCCACGGCCTATCGCTATCTCCAGGAGGCGATCGCCGCCAACCTCTCGCCCGCCGCCAACACGCTCATTTCTCCGTACTTGGATAGCGTTGTTCTAGCGCTACAATCCCACGCCTAGCCTACGTCTAGCGGTCATTCCAGAGGTCGATATGCAATACACACCCATTTCGATTCATCCCAATTCCTCTCAGACCGAGCGCGAAGCCGCCCTCCAGCAAATCTATCGGCAAGTCCTCGAACGCCAGCCCTACAGCTATGAACGGCGAATCTTGGGACGGTTGGAAAAGGACTTTCTGGCCAACCGGATCGGGGTACGGCGGTTTCTGCGCGAACTGGGACAGTCCGAGGTATATCTCAACGCCTTTTACTTCAACACGTCTAACTACAAATTTATAGAGCGCTGTCTGAAGCATTTCTTGGGGCGGGCACTCCTCAACCATGAAGAAATGCAGCACTATGGCAACGTTCTGGCCCGACAGGGCGCAGCAGGGCTAATTTCGACCCTGCTCGACTCAGAAGAATATCGCAAGGCGTTTGGTGGGTTCACGATTCCCCATGCCCGCGCCCAGTCGTGCTACGAATCGCCCAAAGCCTACCTGGAAACTCATGTACTAAATCAGGAATACGCAGGACGACGGGGCAACGCCGTGCCAACCCTGATCTGGCACGAGCTAGGGCTGAACTGCGACACAGGCGTATGCCGCCACCCAGAGGCCGACGAAGCCCTAGAGCCGCCGCTCCCAGGGATTGCCGACCATTTGCCAGACTCCTTCCTGGCGCTGCTTAGAGGAGACAATCAGGAACTAGACACGGCTACGGTTCGGGAACTAGTCGCTTCCCTCTCGCCGCAGCAGAGAAAAGCCCTCCAGCGGGCAATCCTGAGTTGAGATCTGGCCCTTCCGCCTTTCCCTGGAGCAGCTACTATGCAGTGGGGTATAACGGTGATACCGTTGTATCCCGTTTTTATTGGATTTTTTATTGGATTTTTTTATCGGATGTCCGATCGAACTCAGCCATCCTTCCAAGCAATCCTTCTAAGCAATCCTTTACCTTTTCCGCATCTACTTGGAGTCTTCGTCAATCTTCGGAACGATGTCTGGGCGCTCCTTGGCTTCCCAACCCGGCGGCCGCTTCGAGTTATACCAGGCGATTGAACCGATGGTGACGGCCGCAATAAACCCCACCACGTAGACCACCGTAAACCAAACCGGAAAACCGCCGCCTGCGGCTACATCCATCAACAGCACCATAACCCTAAGCTCCAAATATTTCAGAATTTCAGATTCCTCCAGACTTACGCACTTGCGATCAGTCTTCTGGGTTTTGGACGACTTCTCGCGGGCTGCACCTGTGAGAAATCGTCCAACTGCATAAGTCCTATTCCTAAAATCATCATTCCGTAGAATCGCCCCCTCACACCACTGTTTTTGAGCAAGGACTGATCAGGGACAACCCTGTGAACAGCCCCATCGGGTGTTTCGCCACAACTAGCTGCAAGGTGTGGGTTCCTTCAGGAATTACTCTGTTGCAGGAGGGGGCGCTTCTGCCGGGGCCGGAGCCGGGG
>NZ_DVEA01000245.1:0-14372 GCF_015295965.1 Thermoleptolyngbya sp. M55_K2018_002 | reverse complement strand
GTGATTGCCCTGAGTCGATCCCCCTAAATCCCCCTTGAAAAGGGGGACTTCCGGAACGGCTTGACCTAGTTCCCCCCTTGTTAAGGGGGGCTAAGGGGAGATCAAACCAATTCCCCCCCTTGTTAAGGGGGGCTAAGGGGGGATCAAAGGGTTTTAAAACGCGCACTAGACAAATAGTTTAAAAAGGCTGAATAAACAGCCTCAGTCACCATAGCTCAGTCCAATGCTGTTGTTTGCATTAAATGTTACGGTTGCGCCACAGAGCGCGACATCTGACCAAATGAGAGGATTAAATCCTCCGCCCAACTGAATCCTGACACTATTGGCTTCACACTGGCTTTCATTCAGCACAATCTCTTGAGTTTGTCCCGGGTGCAGCACAGAGTTTAGAATATTAACTCCGCCAATTTCTACGGACTGCAAATTGACGTTGCTGTTATTAACTACCTTCAACTGACTAGAAGAAGCAGTGTAGTTAATCACGCAGACGATTTGATAGCGACGGTGGAAGCCGCAGCCAGCGCCAGCATGAGTCCATCCGGGTGAGAAAATGTTGGTTCGATGTCCTCGGCTGGGAACGCCATCATCCACAATTAGATCCAGGACAACTTCCCGTGCCGTCGGAGAGCCATAGGCAATGTTTTCTCCGCTCTGGGTAAACCGTGTGCCCTGACGTTCTAGACGCTGCTGCCAGGTGCTACCGTCTGAGCCGATGTGTCCGAATGCGCCACCGGCCTGATCATGGGCATGGGCTTTGGCGGCCTGAGCAGCGCTGCTAGAGGGGCTGATGGGCGGAAGGGGGGCCTGATTTTGCAAAAAGGCGATCGCTTCTCGCACCGCAGCCTGTCCTTCTTGGGTTGTCAATGTGCAATTGGGGCCACAGCCGTTTGGAATATTGCCTGCTGCATCCATGCTGGCTAAACGCACCTCTAGCAGCGGAATGTAGCTGGCTGGATCTTGTCGAACTTTGTTGTGTTCAGCAATGATATCCCGCTCGATTTGTGCCCAGTCATCTTGGGCCTGTGCATTGGCTCGTTTGCCAATGGTCAATCCATTAAACCGATTCGCTAATTGGGGCGATTCTGTCTGACGAGATAGAGACTGTGAAACCAGGAAAATGGGCAGGATTAAGAACAATCGACACCAGATATTGGTGAAGAAACTGTGAACCTTAGGCATAATTTTGTGAACATTTGACCGAATGAAGTCCGAATGAAACTGACTTTGCTTTAGAACGCCCCAACTCACTCATTGGAATGAGCGGTGGATACTTTCAGCATAGGAATATTCATTCTCCAAACGTCAACAGCAACTCTGAGGAAATTCTCTGACTAAACTTGGGCTGCACCCTGCTTTTCAGGAACCAGTTTGTGATTGGGATGCTCACTCCGGATCAACATAGAAAGCTGGCGGCGCATGAGAATTCCTGGCTGATCCGACAGCATGTGCTGTTCGGCGGCAATATCGATCGGTGTGTCATAGTCGGTTGATTCCAGTACTCGCTTATCTTCGTCTACGACCTGTCGATCAAACGCGATGATTGATTCGGCGCTGGCATCGGCTTCAGTGTCATTGCGAATGCAAAATTGAACGATTTGTGACGTGCGATCGCTCACAGGGGTTGCTGCCGTAAAAATCAGGTGCATCAGCCCATTGGGATAGGTAATTTTGAGCGTGCGGCTAAAGGGGGCATACCAGGTCGATTCGACCTGCCGCACCGTGAGCGTGTCAGGAATGTTCAAAAGCTGCTGCTGGATTGGCGGATTCACCACAGGCACCGTCGCATAGACCTTCAGACCCAGTTCCAGTGGCACAATTTCCGACTTGGCGGGCTTGGGCTGTTCCGTCACCCCAAAGGATTCTGCGTGAACAATGCTGAAATGGGCATTGTCAAACGAGTTTTCCATCACCCGCAGCCCGCTGCACTGCCAAGGCTCATAAAATTGCGGAATCAGGCGATGTTCGGCCGCCTCGGCTTCAGGGATTTCTGGGATGGGCAGCAGCGGATCGTCCGACAGGCAAACCCAGGCATAGCCGTAGCGCTCGGCACACTGAAACGCTGGGACGCGATAGGTCTTGGGAATTGCCGCGCCGGGATCAAGCTGGGGTACGTCGGTACAGGTTCCTGCGCCGTCAAACGACCAGCCGTGATAGGGGCAGCGCACGCAGCCATCGTTGACAGTGCCCATCGACAGCTTTGCAGAACGGTGGCAGCAGCGATCGCCCAGGGCCGCAGGGTTGCCGTCTCGATCCAGCCACAGCACCAGCGGTTGCCCCAGCAGAGTAAAGGATTGCGGCCCGTCCATCAGTTGGGCAAGCGGCATGACGGGATACCAGAAGCGCCGCAGCACAGGTTCTTGAGTTACAAGCATGAACAGTTCTCGAATAAAGATAAGGTAAGCTTTGGATGAGAATGTGAGAGTTTGATTCCCCTAAGTCCCCCTCGATCAGGGGGGACTTTGAGGCTCGCTTTCCTATGCGAAGACAGAGCGGGGGATCAATCCCGCAGCGACCCACCAGACTGCTAGACGCGGGTTGCTTCGACTTTTGCAGGCGTGGCGGGGGCGACTCGATCGCTGCGACGCTGCTCCGTTTCGCCATGCTCCTTCAGCAGCCGGGCCAGGCGGTGGCGCATAATAATGCCGGGGCGATCGCTCGCCATGTGCTGCTCTTCTGCCAAACTCAGCGGCGCGTCGTAATCCGTCCCTTCCAGAATCACACGATCCTCCAGCGTCACCTGGCGATCGAACGCAATAATGTCTGCCGCCTTTGCCTCCGCTTCGGTGTCATTTCGCAAGCAAAACTGAATCACCTGAGAAGTCTGATCGTCAATCGGCGTGTACGCAGTAAAGATGAGATGCGTCAAGCCGTTTGGATAGTCAATCTTCAGCGTGCGAGCAAAGGGCATGTACCAAGTGCGCGTGTTGGTGCGAATCGTTTTTTCCTCACCAATGCCCAGGTTTTTTTTCTGCAAATCTGGGTTCAGCACCTCCAGCCAGTGCTTCATCACAAAACCAAATTCCGTTTCCGTCACCTCGTCGATTGGCGGCGGCTGGGGATTGGACTGATCGCCCCAAGAACTTGCGTGGACAAAGTGACCGTGGGCGCTGTCGAAGGAGTTTTCAATCGCCCGCAGGCCGCCTACCTTCCACGTTTCATAAAACTCCTGGATAAAGCGAAAACTGGGGTCAGTAAATTCGGGAATGCTGGGAATCGGTTGCAGCGGGTCTTCGTCTAAACACACCCAGACATAGCCATAGCGCTCGGCGCACTGAAACGCAGGCACGCGGTAGGTCTTGGGAATAGCAGTGTCGGCATCTAGCTGGGGCACCTTGGTACAGCTTCCCTGCGAGTCAAATTCCCAGCCGTGATAGGGGCAGCGCACACAGCCGTTTTCGACAATTCCCAGCGACAACTGAGCAGAGCGGTGGCAGCAGCGGTCGGCTAGCACCGCAGGTTGCCCGTTGGCATCGAGCCACAGCACCAGCGGTTGCCGCAAAAGCGTGAAGGCTTGTGGGCCGTTGAGCAACTGCTCGATTGGCATAACGGGATACCAGAAGCGGCGCAGCACGGGCTGTTGGGTCGTCAGCATGATGTTCTCCGCACAGAATGAGTAATAAATCAATGGGTGAATGGATGAAGCGAACGATGGCACTCAAGATAAGGGGGACAATGGGATTAAAACGGAATGAATTGATACAACGGAACGAACTGTTACAGGTGGACGGGTTACCGATAGGCGGATTGTGGACAGGCAGGTTACCAATGGGCAGGTTACCGATGGGCAGGTTCAAGGCACGATGTCAGAATTCGAGAAACTTTTGTATATTGGTTCTACAGGGATGTGCTCCTTATTGTGTTCAGTATTGTATACAAGAAGATAGTGTTCTTAAGCAGGTTAAATCTGTATCTAAGACTACAGAATTTACCTCTTCTACTACATTTTTGGAGTCGTCTTGTGGCTAAAGCTAGCGCTCAGACTGCCAAAGCAGACCGCAAGCCCTCAGGCAGCAGCGTCGATCGCATCTATGAGCAGCTCAGGCAAATGGCGATGAACTATCAGTTTCGTCCTGGTGAGCCGCTGAACGAGGTGGAATTGGCGGCCTCGTTTTCTGTGAGCCGTACCCCACTGCGGGAAGTATTGAACCGTTTGGTGGCGGAGGGGTTGCTGGATTTTGTGCCGCGCAAGGGCTTTTCCTGCAAGCCGCTGGATACGCAGCGCATATTTGACCTATATGAAGTCCGCTGCGGGCTGGAAATGATGAGCGCCCGACTTGCCACCGAACGCGCCACCGATGCCGAGCTTCAGGCCTTGCAGCAAGGCTGGGATGCGATTTCAGAGTCCTTCTGTGACCTGACACCTGTGGAATGCACCCGCTGCGATGAGCAGTTTCATGAACAAATTGCCCAGCTTTCCCACAACGCTGAACTGCTGCGATCGCTCCAAAACGTGAATGCCCGCGCCCACTATCTGCGGCTGATTTCGATGGAACAGGAACACTATCGTCGCACCACCTGCGCCGAGCATCGCCTGATTTTGCAGGCAATGGGCGATCGCAACGCTGAAGCCGCTGCCCACTGCATGTCGGCCCACGTCACGCTACGGCAGGAGGAGTTGGTGGAGGTCGTTAAAGAGGCGATCGCCCGACTCTACATGACCTGAGGTAACCTGACCTGAGATAACCTGACCTGAGATAACTTGAGATACAAAAAAGCTGCGTTAGAAAAGACTTCCGCAGCCTGGGGATTTGAGCGCTATGTCTTGAACGCTATGTCTTGAGTGCTATATCTTGAGCGCTATGTCTAATGTTTTCCAGGATTACTGAATAGCAGGGCTTTTAGAGAGACAGAAACTGGCGTTACAGTATGTAAAGGAAGCTCGCTCTAGTCACGAGGTTAAATGCCCAGGCATGAATCGCACCATCGTCTGGTTTCGGCGAGATTTGCGCGTCTTTGACCACGCGCCGCTGCATCGGGCCGCCGCACGGGGCGCGGTGATCCCTGTGTTTGTGCTGGATCGGGCGCTGCTGCACCATCCCGAAACCGCCGTGGCGCGGGTGGCGTTTATGCTGGAGTGTCTGCACGCGCTGGATCAAGATTTGCGCGATCGCGGCGGGCGGCTGATCCTTCGCTCTGGCGATCCAGTTGAAATTCTGCCCCAGTTGGTGCGCGAAACCCAGGCCGAGGGCATTTATGCATACATCGACTTTGAGCGAATTTATGGACGGGTGCGCGATGCGCGGCTGAACCGGGCGCTGACGCAGCAGCAGATGAAGATCCGCTGGTTTGAACCCGCCGCGACAACGCCAGATCTGCTTCCCTATCCGAAATACCGAGAACTGTGGTACACCCACATGGCGCAGGAGATCGTGCCCGCTCCGACTCGCGTTGCCGTACCCGACGATATTCCCAGCGAAGTCATTCCCAGCCTCAGCAACTTGGGACTGATTGCCGATGGCAAGCCGATTCCTCCCGGTGGTATCGCGCCTGCGCGGGCGCTGCTCCAAGAATTTCTTGCCGAAAAGAGCGATCGCTACTACTGGCAACTCTCTTATCCGGGCGCAGAGGCCACATCGGGGCTGAGTCCCTACATCAAGTTCGGCGCGATTTCGGTGCGCGAGTGTGTGCAAACAACCCAGGCGCAACTCAATGACGCGCCCGATTCACGAGTGCAGCGCAGTCGGCAGCAGTTCATTGCACGGCTGCGGTGGGGCAGTGGCTTTGCCCAGCGGTTTCGCTACATGCCCCAATTGGAAGTGCGATCACTCTATACGGTCTTTGATGAGGACGGTTGGGCCTTTGACGAAGCGCTTTACGAAGCATGGCAGCAGGGCGAAACAGGCTTCCCCATTGTGGATGCAGCAGCCCGCTGTTTGCAGGAAACAGGCGGCTGGAAACAGCTAAACTTCCGCGTCCGCGCCATCTACTCCAGCTTTCTCAGCAACTTACTCGGCATGGACTGGCGCTATGGAGCGCTGCACTTTATGCGGCACTTGATCGATGGCGACTGCCCAATCGACCATTACCAGTGGGCCATGCAGGCAGGGGTAACGCACTGCGTCGATAAAACCTGGACCCGCATCTACAATCCAGAGCAAACAGCGGTGGATCGCTGCGACCCAGACGGACTATTCATCAAGCAATGGCTGCCCGAACTGGCGCACCTGTCGCCTGCGGAACTGGGAGTGCCACCGCGCCAAAAAGACTATCCCCCGCCAGTCTTATCTTACAAAGCCGCCCGCCAGCGCCGTGTGCAGCAGCTAGAACGACAGCGGCAGGTGTTTCTGAATCAGGATAACGTGTTGCCTTATCTAGCGCGATTGCCCGACACGCTCACACCCTTTGGAGCAGATTTGTATGCCAGCGAAATCGCCTGGTCTCAAACAAGTCCCTTAGATTTGTTTCCGCCGCCGCTCGACTTGGAAGCGCTGGATCTGGAACAGGCAAAGGCACTCCGCACCTGGTTCATTGCCCATGTGGACATCGTGCCGCGCAAAGTACCAAGCCGTAAGCGGAATGCGAAATCAAAAGCTCCTGTACCCACCGATAGTGTTCAATTAAACCTGTTGGGTTAGCATGTAGGAACGCAAATCGTCACGCCCCGATAAATCCTGTAAACACCTGACCAGATGCCAGACGGAATGGCCCACTGGGCAGAGATACGAACGTAGTAGTTCGCACATCTGCAATCAAATCTGTGACTCCGTTGCGAAACACAAACACTCCAAAACCACTGGCATTGCGCTGGGCTTGGTAGACTTCACCTGCGCCAAGCTGAATCAGATCTCCCGGTGTAAAGTCTGTGATTAGCGCGTAATCACGAATGCCGCCTGCACGGTAGTAGGAACCAGCGCGATCGCCCAGGACGAATCCATCCTGACCTGGCCCACCTGTTAAAATATCTACCTCCAAGACCCCTCTCGATCCCGCGCCAGCACCATTGAGAATGTCGATACCTGTGCCACCCACCAGGCGATCGCCACTCCCGCCACCAATCAGCACGTCATTGCCGCCCTGCCCGTCTAGAAAGTTGGTGCCGCTATTGCCCACAATGCGATCGCCATTTTGCGTCCCCCGCACGTTGACGAAATTCACCACGCTAAAGGTTAAAGTCCCCAAAAACGGCACATTATTTACCGTCAAACGGTTTGCCCCCAGATTCACATCAAAGGAAGCGGTGCGTCCACTAATTCCATCAATGGTGTTGGCAAACCCCGCCGCGCCAATCACCTGCTCGACACTATTGAGGCGATCGACCCCTAGCCCGCCCTTGTTAATAAATCCACCCGGCAGCAGCGTCATGGCTCGCCCCATGCGGCTGTAGTCGGCCGTGTCGAATCCATCGCCTCCCAGCATTTCATCATTGCCAACGGAGCCAGTGAGAATATCATTTCCGCCCAGTCCCAGCAGGCTATCGCTGCTGTTTGTCCCAAAAATCCGTTCCGAGCGGATGCTGCCAATGATGCGTGCCATGTCTACCTCCGTAATGTTATGCGGCCAATTCAGTCGTCATGGTTTGTTCTAGATAGCGTCGGAAGCGTTGAGCCAGAAGTCCCTGAGAACTACGATTTGCTGTACTCGCCTCAGCGCTATCTGCGGTCATCAGTCGATCAATCTCAGCATCCAAAATGCTGTCAAGCTGAGAACTTAGAACATTCACGCTCCGTTCCTGGGCATATTCCGCAACCAGGTAATAAAGCTGTGTCTTCAGGCGCTCTCGAATTTGCTGACAGATGTGAATCCGCAGTTCGCGCAGCTTTAGCAGGCGAGACACCTGGGGCTGTCCGCCCATGCCTACCAGCGGCGCGATTTCGCCCATCGATCGCCCCTGGGCATAGAACAGGTGCAGTGCTTTGAGAAACTGGCGATCGCGCTGTCCCCGCTGCCCTTGTAAATCCTGGAGGCGATCGCAAATCACCTGGGCGATCGCCCGATCCAGCACCATTACCAACGCTTTGCGATAGTGCTGAAGAAACGCAGACTGGTTCTGCTCGGCTTCATCCGGTGCAGCAGCAGGCACATCTACAGATTCCAGCGGCTCGGTAGACGGCTGACGCTGACGCAGTTTTTGGGCTAGATTGTTCAGTTGAGCCATCACTTGCAGCGGAAAGCAGGGCTGCCCCGTCGTTTGTTGTAAATGCTGGGCAATGTCCTGGAGTTGCTGCGTTGTAGGCGTGGGGCACTTGCCGCGATAGCCTCGTGATCGCACCTGGCGAAGCTGCTCAGAATATATGGCGTGGTAGCTTTCCAGCAGTTGACACGCCTGCTGAATTTCAGCTTCGGTGAGGGCATAGCGCGAAGCGAGAGTGCGTCGAATCTGGCCCGTTGTTGCACTATTCAGAAGTGCCCAATCGCTAATTAAGTAAATCCCACGCTCTTGCAAAAAAGCGTTCAGTTCTCGATGGTAAAAAACTTTGCGCTTTGTCCAGGTGCTTAGGCAAGTGTTGCGCGACGGATCAAAGCTACCCAAAATATCGTAGGCAAACGCTCGATAAACCGGGGAATCTGGCTCTGCCGGAGGCTGAAGAAGCCCATTCGGATTCCACGCGATCGGCGCATCATCCAGCACCAGCGGCAGCAGATCGCTCAGTTGAAAGCCGCCCCGCAGCCCAAATCGACTGGCTAACTCAATGCAAACCTGCACAATTTGATGTGAAACATAGCAGCGCAGGCAAATTTCGGCGATCGCCCGTTCCGTTTCGCTGCCCGTTTGCCACAGCGCTATCAACTGCTGCTGAAGCTGTTTGTGCGACGAGAAGGGATTTGTCGCGTCCAGGCAGTTTTCTTGTAAAAATGCCTTTGCTGGCAGGCTCGTCTGCGTCTTGCGTGCGCCGGAGGACGTTAGCGTGATCTGTGTATAGTAGGGACGCAACAGGCTAGATGACGGACGAATCATTACCGAGGGCATTGCAGAGAGACAAGCAGGATTCATGGACTTGTAAGGGGGGATTACAGACACAGCGCTACTCCTGAATATGAATTTTGAGCAAGACAGACTGGACAAACGAGCGAGTCGCTTGCATGAATGCAGATTGAAAAGATTAGGGATTAAAAGAAGATTGGGGGCTGATTGAAACTGGGAACGTGTTCAAGAACAGCTAAGACCCTAGTTCGTCTCAGGAAAATCCGAATTGCCGGAAGACGTTTCTAGCACTTGTTGACGCTGAAAGCGATGGTAAGCAAACGTGCTGCGAATCGCATTGATAAACGCAACGCTGATAAGCGTCACAATCGCCATTCCGAAAAGATTGGTGGGCATCCCCGACAGATGCAGCAGAACGCGGCTGAGCAGGTAAATCGATAGACCCGCGATCGCCGCAATTCTAGACATCCGATGGATTCCCCAGGCGATCGCCCCATAGATCAGCGCATCCACAAACAGCAGCGGGTTAAAGACTTCATCCAGTTCTAATAGCTCTGAAGGCAGCGTGTTTTGCGTTGCGGCGATCGCAAATGCAGTAGTCACACCCGCCAAAACCAGCGAAGCAATCACGCCCTGACGAGCCACTCGACGGGCCGTTGCGATACTGTCAATTTCGGGAAACCACCTGTTTTCGCGGTTTGTAGCGTTGGCTTGCATAGCCGTTTGGAGTTTCATAATAAGCAACCTCAGAAGGCGGGTGAGTGTGTTGGGCGGTTAACTTAATCAGACCACGAACCTCTTTTGAAAGAACTACCCCTGGGCGCAAACCTGGTCGCACAGAAACACAATCCAGATTGCAGATTTGTGCATGTTGAAAAGCCGGGTCAGAATCTAGGCGAATAAAGCCGCCTGTATAAAGACGCTATGGTGTTTTCAGTTCGTTTTGCACCCTAAAATTCAGTAAGATTCTTCAGCAGTTCTTTCAAAAACTTCAACTTGGATGGGTGGCGCTGGCTATGGGCGGGGGCGAGGATCGATTCTCGATTTTGGATTTGCGATTTTGGATTGCCAGTCAAGCTCATTCGTTGCTCTGCCTGGGAGATAGAGATAGGGAGCCTATAGCCAGCCGCTCACGAGTAGAGCGCTAGGAGGGGCGATCGCCCTTGATGAACAGTTCGCAGGCTGCTGCATGGTTGCCGTAGTCAGTTTGAAACTCGCGCTCAAACAGCGCCTTGGTCTTGGCAAAGCCCGACTCGCTGCCCGCACCAGGAAGATGCTCGGCTACAGCGCGATCGCCAAACAGCAGCGCCATGTCCTGAGCAAATTCTGGCTGCTCCATGTGCTGGTGCAGTACGTTATCAATTGCGTCTGTGGGAACTGCGACCAGTCCCGGATTTTGCGATAACAAAAATAGGAGTCCAGCGTATTGGGCGATCGCTTTTACGGAGTGTGAACCGGAGCGCTCCATCCGAGTCAAAAAAGGCTGGAGCGACTGATGAAATGCGGGATTTTTAGCCTGAATGATGGCGAAAATATTCATAGGATTAGACCTCATACATCGGCGGGGTTGATAGGAGGCTTGGTTTAATCAGGCTATTTTTGCTATCAGAAGCCTGATGGTAATAACACAATTCGACAAGCAAGCATTATGAAAATCAAAGTGGTTTTCAGGTCAACTTTCTGTCTACTCGTTAGGAAGAAATCAGGTAAAAAAGACCGGGTTACGAAAATGGTGAATAGAGATTTCACCCTTCAGGAACGTTGACAGAAATCAAGTGGGAACTTTTTGGTGGCTGTTAGGTCTTGATTAACTTGCTCCTTCAATACCTCTATAGAACTATGGATGGACGGGTTATGCGATACCCATCCCCGTAGACTCCTTCGCAGAGAAGCACCAACGGATTTGCGTTTTCACGTAGGTCGGTTTGCCAAAATGAAAAATGTGCGCTTTTGCGTATCTCTCTCTTGAGGCAGACCTGGTATGATAACGACCGAGCTTGAGCAGTCTAAATGTTCCGGTTCGCAGCATCCATCCTCTGATCGATCAGAAGATTGATCAGAGCATCGATTAGAAGCTACTCAGAAGTTGGTTCTTCATTTGCCTGTTTTGTATTTATGAAGCCCTTATTGTTTAAGACAGTCATTCTTCTGCCAGTTCTTTGTCTCACCAGCCTGTTTTCGATTGGCTGGGTTGCATTTCCGGCGATTGCCCAAACGCTGCAAGGTCGGGGACAAATTGTGAGCGGCCCAGGGCAGGGCAGTGTAGTGCAAATTAGCCTGACGATTAATGGCAACCAGGTGACCTTTCATAGCGGGCCCTCTCAAGGACAGACCGCACAAATCCAAAATGGAGTAGCGAGAACTCCTGACGGCAATGTATGGCAATTTGCCCAAGGACGCAGACAGGTAACGCTCTATTCTGGCAATCGCGTGATTGTCTACGTTCTGCGGTGAAGCCATGCCTTTCGATAAACGCTGGAAACTGCGATCGCTCGGACTTGGCGCACTCTGGGGATTGCTCTACACCCTCATTCTGCTGCCCTCCCTTTCAGTGGATACCCCGCTCAAAGAGTTTGAAGTTCAGCGCAAAGAGCAGCTTTCTAAAGTTCCAGAACCTCGTCAGACCGGATTGAGATCTGATGCCGTCAACCAAATTCTTTTAGTCACAATTGATAATCAGGAAGTTATCGGAAGTCCCAAAAGCTTTAGCCGCTTCAGAAAGCTAGAAGATTATACAAATCTAATTAAAAACCTCATCGATCTGGGCGCTCAAGTTGTCTTAATTAATCTGCCCTCAGAGGTACTTGATTCTCCAGAACCTCTAACCCCAATCGAGTCGGGATTATCCGGAGACTCAATTCGTTCTCTGGTTGAAAACTACAGTAATAGAATTGTGCTATCTTCTCCTCCAGAGTTGAAGCGATCGGGCCCCTTCTTCCGCGTTTATAACCAATTTCTTCCAATCAATAGTCGAACGTTAGAGCCTATCTTCCCACCGGAGACAATTCAGGGATTTTCAGAATTTTCAACCCCTGTTGCAAAAGACGGGCTTGCAGCCTCTTTGCAAATCAAGACAAGCCAGCAGCAACTCATCCGGCAACCGCTGCTCACTTTGCTCAAGGCCTATTCAATCAATCCTGTCCGGTATCCCTATGCAGTTGAAAATAGCTTCAATTCAGGAATGTCGGACACAAATACCTCTAAAAATGCGAAAGGCGGCCCTGTCAATGCCTTCCAGTCAGCCGTTTGTCTTGCAGCAAATAAGTTGAATCCGAGTAATGTCTGTTCAAACAGTCCACTGCCTTCTTATTCAGATCCCCACGTCAGTTTCTCGATGTGGGAAGCAGACTTTTCCAAAAGCTTGGGACAAGAATTTTGCGGAGCCAAAATCATTGATCCAGTTCAGCAGGTAACAGGCTGCGATCGCGCTTCCCGAAGAGATTTTTCCTCATCTCATATCGAGAAAGTCAAAGGCAAAATTGTCATCATCGACTTTCCCCAAAATGACCCCAACTGGTCTGAACTGCCGACTTCAGTTAAGGCTGAACCGCTGAGTCCGGCAGAGATGCAGGCAAACGTACTGGCGAGCATTCTCAGCAACAATATCCAGTATCCCCTGAGTCAGGAGTGGAGCCTGGGATTGACGCTGGCAGGGTCGATGCTGATGGCGTGGTTGCTCAGCCCTGGATTGTCAAAATCCAGCTTCTGGTGGCTGACTCGTGGGCCGCTGATTGTTCTGGGGATTCCGCTCGCCTATGCCGCCTTGCTGCCCACCGCATTTGCCGGGCGCGTGGTTTTGCCAATCATGCTGCCCATTTTGACCTGGGTGCTGACGGGCATTTCGATGACGCTGGTGCTGCTGCTCAAAAAATCAAGAGAGCAGGCCGCCAAGCAGCGACAAGAGTTGACCCAGCGAAATGCCACGCTGTCGCGGACGCGCAAGGTTTTGGCGAGGGTCGCAACCGATATTCACGACGGGCCGCTGCAAGAGCTAAAGCTGGTGATGGATCAGGTAGAAGAACTGGAAACCCTGATTGATCCAGAGTTGCTGGTGGTAAAGACCAGCGTCAAGTCGGAGCCGATTGTGGATAAGTTAGTTCGCATTGGCCAAGATATTCGCAATCAGCTTAATGATTTACAGATTATTGCTCGAAAGCAGCTTGATATTTCACCAGAGTTAGTTGCTGGGCTAGCCCAAGGAATTCAAACCCACCTCAAACAGCTTGAAGAACGCGGCGACCTGAGATTAAAAGTTAAGCAACTCATTAAACCCCTTCAGGAACCAGAATTGAATCCAGACTGGATAGACGATCGAGAAGACATCTTTCGGTTCTTTAAGGAAGCCATCAACAATGTGATGCGCCACGCTCAGCAGCCCTATGGACGAGCAAGCTGGGTCGAAGTTTGCCTGGAACAGCAGGGCGAACAATGTAAACTGGCGATCGCCAATGATGGAGTATATGTATCGGGAAACACATCTAAACCCCCCAATCATCTTGCCGATGATCTGCCAAAGGGGACAGGTACAAAAACGATGGAAACCATCGCAATCAGTCTGGATAATGGACGCTGGCAAAGGACTTTATCTCCAGAGGGCCTATTACGGGTTGAGCTTTTTTGGAGTCTAAAGCAGGGTTTACGCTAACAGCTTCTCGCTATAGAATAAAAGTATCGCGAGAAATTTGGCGTAGCCAAGCAACAGAGATGCCCCCCAGCCAGCCTTTTTTTCTAATTGTTGAAGATCATCAGGAGGTTGCTGAGAGAAACCGCGATTTTCTTCAACAGGTTGATCCGAACTGTCGGTGTGCGATCGCCAATAATCCCTCTCAGGCAATGGAGTTTCTATCGCTAGAATCTCCAGATCTGATAGTTGTAGATTTGCTCTATGGAACCTTTAGCGGTGAGCAGTCGGCTGAGCCGGGGATTAACTTATTGCGCCATATTTTTGAGAAGCATACAGAACTCAATGTCCTGGTATACAGCAGCGAATATCGCTTGCTGACTCCGCTCATTTCTTATATCGATAGCCATAAAGGCGGATTTGCGGTTGCCAATAAGCTCGATCGCCGATCGACCTATATCAAGTTTGCCCAGAGTGCGCTGAACGGTGAACTTTGCCTGCCTAGAGAACTGCGCCAAAGTTCTAACTTGAATCATCAAGATTTGGAGGTTCTAAATCTCCTGTGCAACGACTGCCTTTCAGATGATGCTTTGGCCAATCGGCTGAATGTATCTCGGCGGGCTGCTCAAAACTATGTCAAGCGCCTCAAGCAGCGCCTTGATGTGGATCTGATTTACACAGAAGAAGCAAACCACCGGGTTGCTATCTGCAAAATGGCCCGTGAAAGGGGCTTTTTGGGATAGCTAAATAGGAAATTACAGCTATTAAAGTTACACATAAAGTAACACAAGCTAGACAGTTTTTTGCAGCATTCAAGCATTGCAAAAAACCTGTCTAAGAGGGTGTTTGAAAAGGTATCGCCTGTCATGTTAAGCACTCAGAGATCCC